>JANODS010000925.1:0-8182 GCA_031412835.1 Acidobacteriota bacterium
ACTCGGGCGACGACCCCGAGTTCAAAACATGGCCCCACCACTGCGTCGTCGGCTGCCTCGGCCAACGCAAGCCGGAGGCTACCCTGCTCGGCAGCCGCGGCCGCCAATACTTCATCGAAAAGCAGCAAGTTAACTGCTTCACGAGCGCCGCCCTGCTGCCGCTTCTAGCCCAATTGCAGGCCGACCACTACGTCGTCTACGGTGTGGTGACTGAGATATGCGTTCGCCACGCGCTGCACGGCCTGCTGGCCACCGGCAAGCGGATTACCCTGCTCGCCGATGCCATCAAAGAATTGGACCCGCTCGCCGCTCAAAAGACTCTCGATGAACTAGTCGCCGCCGGTGGAGAGATCTCCTCGACGGCGGCCTTCTAACTACTTTTCCGGATTGCTTTCAATTTTACGGATTGCTCTCGAGGGGCAGCGTCAGCTTCGTCGCTCCCCGGTAAAGCCGGTCTAAATCGTAATAAGCGCGCGCCTTTTCAGAGAAGACGTGCACGACCAGATCACCATAATCGAGCAGGATCCATTCGCCGGTCTGATAACCTTCGATGCTCACGGGGCGTTCCCCCGCCTCTCGCTTTAGCTCACTTTCAATTTCATCGGCGATCGCCTGATTCTGGCGATTGTTCCGGCCATGACAGATAAGAAAAACGTCCGCCATCGTCGTAATGCCGCGTAAATCAAAAGCGACTAAATCTACGGCCTGCTTGGCTTGCGCCGCTTCTGCCGCGAGGAACCAGGTGGGACTGAGTTCTCCTGCTTCTTCCTGGATCACTGCCATTTCGGCTTTCGGGTTTTCACTCACGGGTGAGGTCCGCGTATCGTTTGACTGCAAATCGACTCCTGTCGGTATCGTACTACACTACTATTATCGTGGATTTTCGGCGAATAGTGGTCATCGGTTTGGCCTGTTGCTCTTTTTTGCTCGCGGCGGACTCGTCAGCGGTGGAGAAAGCACGTGCGCGATTAGCCGATTTGCAAGGGCTATTGGCCGTGGGAGCCGTCTCGGCTCGCCAAGTGGAACAGGCGGAAATCGCGCTGGTTCACGCCAAAGAAGACCAGTTGATCGACGAGACCGTCTACGGAGAGCTCGCGATGGATGAGTTGACCGAGGCCCAAGCGGAGGCCATGAAATCCGCGGCCCAGCGCCGACTCGCCCGCGAACACGTCAAATTGGCTGAGGCCGCTAAGCTGGTCAGCGCCGGCGTCGCGCCCCGGTCTTCGCTGCTGCCCTTCGAAGAAGACGTTGATCGAGCCCGGCGTGTCGTCTCCGCCGCCGAAGAACGCGCCCGCACCGTCATAGACTTAATCGCCCAGATCCGAGCCGAAGAGGCCGCCAGCGAAACGCTCGTCGAAAGTCCGTGGCAAGGCCCCATGCCCGTCGTCACCCGCTTCCTCGGCGGCATGAAGTTCGCCCTCGCCACGGATTTTAAGAAGATTGTCCTCGCTTACGAAAAACAGTTCGACCGCAAACTTCCCATCAGCGCCCGTGGCCAAACCGCACTCCATCGCTCGCTGGGCTTCGATCACCGCGACCGCGTCGACATCGGCGTCAACCCCGATGACCCCGAGGGCCGCTGGCTCATCGGCTACCTCGAAAAAGCGCAGATCCCCTTCTTTGCTTTTCGCGCCTCGATTCGGGGCCAAGCCACCGCACCCCACATCCACATCGGCCCGCCCAGCTTACGCCTCCGCAACTTCGACTAGCATGAATAACCCACAGACCAGCGTCCTCATCTCCGCTGCCCATATCCAGGATCGTGTTCGCGAACTTGGCCGCATGGTCACCCAAGACTTCCCCGAAGGCGAATTGATCGTCGTCGGCATCCTCAAGGGCGCGTTCATGTTCGTCGCCGATCTGACCCGCGCCATCGACCGTCCCTTGAAGCTCGACTTCATGGGCATCTCCAGCTACGGGAAAGGTAAGACTTCGTCCGGCGAGGTGAAGGTCACCAAGGACCTCGACATGCAGATCGAAGGGGCCAATGTGCTCATCGTCGAAGACATCGTCGACACCGGCGTTACCCTCAGCTACCTCGTCGGCGTACTCAACCAAAGAAAGCCCCGGGCCATCCGCATCGCCGCGCTTCTCGACAAACCCGACCGCCGCCTGCGCCCGGTCCACGTTGCCTACTGCGGCTTCCAGATACCCGACGAGTTCGTCGTCGGGTACGGCCTCGATTACGCCGAAGATTATCGAGGGCTCAAAGATATCTGCATTCTCAAAGAAGGCGCTTAAACCTTCGGCTTCGGCGGCGGCAGATCGCGTCTTTCGCATACGCTCGAGAAGCCGCCTTTGCCATGAGTGCCGTCGCAAAACGGCTTATTCTCGCTCAGTCCACAGCGGCATAAACCGATTGCCTCGCGTCCTCCCAGCCCAAACTCTTGTCCAGCTGCATCGACGATCGTGAAATCGCCTTCGATCCGGATCGGACCATTGTTGAAAATAGTTACTTTAGTAGCCATGCGTTGCCTACAATGATGGCATGGGTCGTAGTCTCTTTGCGCTAGGGGTGGTCAGCCTGCTCCTCGGTCAGCCGATGACCCCGGAGTCCATCTTGATCGGCCGCACGCGCTATCACATGATCGAGACCCTGCGGCGCATCCCGAACTACACCTGTCTCGAAACCATCGAACGCTCCACCCGTCGCGCCGATTCAAAGCGCGCTTTGATCATCGATGCCCTCCGCCTCGAAGTCGCCGTCGTCGACGGCAAAGAACTCTTCTCCTGGCCCGGCGAACGCCAGTTCAAAGAACGCGACCTGCGGGAACTCGCTCCCGGCGGGGCCATCGGCAACGGCAACTTTGCCCTTCATGCCAAGTCCGTCTTCGGTGGCGGCTATGTCACGTTTAAGTTCCGCGGTCGGGAGCAGCGCAATGGCCGCGAAGTCGCCCGGTTCGACTATGACGTTCCCCAAAACTTCAGCGGCTATCAAATCCGCGTCGGCGATGCCTCCGCCGTCGTCGCCTATCACGGGCAAGTCGTTATCGATGCCAATACGCTCGACGTCATCGATCTCGAAGTCGTCGCCGACGATCTCCCGCCCATCCTCATGCTCAAACGAGCCAGCGACTTCATGCACTACGGCCGCCAGCGCATCGGCGATGGAGACTTCCTCCTCCCCCTCTCCTCCGAAATGTCCATGGTCGGCATTGATGGGGCCGAAAGCCGCAACAAAGTCAGCTTCTCCGGCTGTCGCCAATACTCCGGCGAATCGGTCGTGCGGTTCGACGAAGTCGAGCCTACTTATGGCGACGTCGCCGCCCCCACGGTGCCCCGCCTTCCGACGGAACTTCCCACCGAACTCCTCATCGAAGCGTCCCTTGATGAATCGTTCCTTCTGGAAAAAGCGGCCACCGGAGACCCGCTCCTGCTCACCGTCCGTTCCGACGCCCGCCGCCGCAAAGTCACCGTTGTTCCCAAGGGGGCCAAAATCCGCGCTCGCGTCGGCGATATCGACCGTCGAGCCGCTCGCGGCTACAACTCCGGCGTCGGGATCATCCTCGTCGAAATCGAGTACCAGGGGCAGATCGTCCCCTTGAAGGCGACCGTCGAAGAAGGTGGCTCCATCTCCAACCGCTCGGGAATCTACGCGCTCATGCCCACCAGCGCCGGCCGTCCCGCCATGGTCTACATCAAGTCCACGCCCGCCCGCTTGCCCAAAGGACTTCTGTTACAGCTTCGGGTGATACGCTAGTTCTGGAACCGACAGTGATTCAATTTCAACTTGAGACCGACAAAGCCCTCTTCGAAGGTGCCATCCGTTTTGGCCAGAAGCAGGTAAAAAAGCTCATCGAGAAGTCGCCTGACTTCTGCCCGATGTACACCCAAAAGGGAAAATGGAAGCATGAAGGCGCCACCTGGACGCACTGGTGCGACGGGTTCCTTCCCGGCATCCTCTGGCTCTTCCGGCGCTACGAAGCGGACCGCAAAGGCAAGGACGTGGACTATTGGAAGGTCCAGGCGATCCGCTATTCGAAACCCCTCGAAGTCCGGAAGACGGATCGAGATGTCCACGATCTCGGTTTCATTTTCCTGTCCACCTACTATCGCTGGTATCAGGTCGACCGCAACCCCGAGCACGAAGCCGTCCTGATCGAAGCCGGCAAAACACTCGCCCTCCGCTTTCGCGAAAAAGGCCACTACCTTCGCTCGTTCGTCAGCGAGGATTCCCTGTTCATCGACATCATGATGAACGTCGGCATCATATTTTACGCCGCCCGCGCCACCGGCGATAAGCACCTGCGCGAGGTCGCTGTCCGCCACGCCCTCACCACGCGCCGCATGCTCGTCCGCGGCGACGGGTCCACCGCGCACGAAGGCCTCTTCGATACCAAAACCGGTGAGTTCGTTCGCCAAGCCACCCATCAGGGTTACCGCGCCGACTCCTGCTGGTCTCGCGGCCTCGCCTGGGCCCTTTACGGGTTCGGCACGTGCTACGAATACAGCCGCGATCCCCACTTCCTCGAAACCGCCGAAAGCTGCGCCGACTACTACATTACCCACTCCCCCGCTGACGGCGTCGCCCCCTGGGATTTCAACGCTCCTCCCGAGAGCCGCAAGCTGCTGGATACCTCCGCCGCGGCAATTGCCGCCTCGGGCCTGCTCCGTCTCTCCCGGCTGCTGCAGGACCCTGTTAAGGGCCATTTTTACTGGAACACCGGCCTACGCATTTTGCGTTCGCTCTGCGAAAAGCACTTAGCCGACAAAGAGAAGGGTTGGGAAGGCATTCTCAAGGGCGGAGTCTATCATCACGACAAAAAACTAGGCGTGAACGAGAGCGTCATCTGGGGCGACCACTTCTTCATCGAAGCTCTCGAACACGCCCTTCGCCACCTGTAACGCTAATTCGCTGGCTTGCTCATCAGCTTCGTACCAATCACTTCGCCGCTAACCACCATCTCGACCCGACGGTTCTTTTGGCGGTTCGCGGCGTTCGTGTTCGGTACCGTCGGCGACGTCTTGCCGAAGCCAATCGACGTGATCGAATCGCCATTCAAACCCTGTTCAATCAAATAGCGCCGGACCGCGTCAGACCGCTGCTCGGATAGTTTCTGATTGTACTCTTCGCCGCCCACATCATCGGTGTGGCCTTCCACCTCCAGCTTCAGCCCGGGGTGCGCCAGTATGATGCCCGAGATCTTCGCCAGCTTTTCTCGTGTCGGCGGCCGCAGCGTGAACTTGCCGGTATCGAACAGCACGTCGGAAAGATTCACGATTAACCCACGCGCCGAATCCCGCGTTTCCAGAATCAGGTTGAACTGATCGAGCAACTGCTTGCGCAGCGCGCCCTTCTCTTCCTCCGCTCGTAACCGACCCTTCTCGGCTTCCGCCACCGCCGCCTTGGCCCGTTCCAAGTCCGCCAGCGCTGCCTGCTGCGCCACTAGCGCCGCCTGCTTGGCCACGTCCGCCTCTGCCCGCGCCTTATCGGCTTCCCCCCGCGCTTTTTCCGCTTCCGCGCGCGCCACGTCCGCCTCTGCTTTCAATTTCCGCGCTACGGCCGTTGCGGCTTCCGCATCCGATTTCGCTCTCTCGGCCGTCGCGCGTTCCGTCTCCGCCTGCTTCCGCCGTTCCATCTCCAACCGGGCGTTCTCGGCTTCTTTCTTCGCCCGCTCTCCCTCGGCCACGGCTTCCGCCTGTGCCTTGGCTTCTCGCTCGGCCGCCGCGGCGCGTTCGTTCATCAACTGCTCCTCTTCCCGGCGCTTCACCGTAATCACGCGGGCGTCCTCCGCGGTCTGCACCGCCTCCCGTGAGATCATCGCCACCGGCTTCATCCCCGCCTTACGCGCCAGATAGCCCTCAGCCTGCGCTAGCAGGTCCGTGGCCTTCTTGAAAGTGTCCGCCGCATACTTGGCCGCCCCCGTCGCCCGCGCGATCTGTACGGCCTGCCTGGCTTCGTACAGATCAAGGGGGACCTTCGGGTCCACGACCATCTTCTGCGTCACCAAAGCCGAATAGTTGCCCCGCTGGAGCAGATCGAACTTGGCGTCAATCACGTCCACCTTGCCCACCGTATCCGGTCGGACCACGTTTTCCAGCACCACCACATCGCTCGGTTGCGTCACCGAAAAATACGGCTCGGCGGTCACGATCAATCCAAACGCCTGATTCTCCGTCGTCACATTCAGCTTGCTCTTCGTCCCATTCAGCAGCACTTCGCCCAAGTTGGTCGCCCGGCCCTCCGGCGTGATCGCCCACATGACGTAGGTCAAATACTCCTGCCCGTGCATCGTCGCCGGCGCTAAATCGTCAAACTCCACTTCGATTTCGATGTAGCCTTGCTTGGACTCCACCTTCGCCTCGCCCCGCGCCTTTGGCAGAATCGCTGTGCCCGCAAAGTTGATTTTGGTCGCCCCGCTCCGATGCCGATAGTTAATCGCCTTGGCCGTCTTGGCCACCACTTCCGTCTTAAACGTCACCATCGGAACATCCGGATCCGGCTTCTGCGCCAGCAAAAGTCCCGTCGAAACCAACAAAAGAATGCTTTTCTGCATGGACCAAATTTTCCTCACTCTAGGGATACGCGACAAAGCGGCTGCGTTACCTTCATCTTGGCAAAATCGGGTTAAGTCTGTCGCCCGGCGCCCGCGGACGGCACACAGATCGAAATCGCGGGATCCACCCCGTACCGCGCCCGATACCCAACCCGCATCCTCGCCTCAAATCGCGCCACGGCCCCCGGTGCCATCAAGTTCACCGTACAACCGCCGAACCCACCGCCCGTCATTCGTGCGCCGTAGACGCCATCAATTTCCCGCGCCAATTCCACCAGCGCATCCAACTCCACACAGCTCACCGCAAAGTCATCCCGCAAACTCGCGTGGCTCTCGTAGAAAAGCGCTCCCATCGCCGCCGCACTTTCCGCTTTCAAAAACGCCTTCACCCGCCCGTTCTCACTCACCACGTGCCGTGCCCGCTGCCGCGGCACTCCGTCTAACTCTTCGACCTGATCTATCCGCGCGTCGCGTAACGAACGAACCCCCAGCTTGTCCCGCGCCTCGGCACACTCCGCCACTCGCGTCCGATACGCACTCTGGCCCAGCTCATGCCGCACCATCGAATTTACGGTCACAATCGCCAAATCTTCCGGCAATCGAAACGCTTGGCTCTCCAGCGTCCGGCAGTCAATCTCCAACGCCGCCCCCGCCTCCGCCTTCACGCAGACGTACTGGTCCATCACCCCGCAAGGCGTCCCCACGAAGCGGTTCTCCGCCCGCCGACATAGTTGAATTAAATCCAGCGCCGGAATCGCCCGCCCATCGAGCAGCGCCAATGCCGTCCCTACTTCAATCGCCGCCGAAGAGCTCAACCCCGCCCCCAACGGAATCGTCGAATGCACCCGCAGGTTCGCCGGCTCCACCGGATAGCCAGCCCGGAAAAGCTCCTTCGCCACCCCAACGATGTAGTCGCTCCAATCCCCCATCGGCTGCACCACCGGCAGCGCCGAACAGGGCCACCGCCGCTCCTGGCCGTTGTTCTCCGATACCACCCGCAGCTCACCACTCGCGTTCTTACTCCGCGTCACGTAGCAAGTCAGGTCCAACGCAATCGGCAACACAAACCCTTCGGTATAGTCCGTGTGTTCGCCAATCAAATTCACTCGCCCCGGCGCGCGGTAAACCTTCACGTCCGCGCTGCTCCCGCCCCATTTGCGGCGGTGCGCGTCGCTCAGGCTCTCTGTCGTGAGAACCACAATAAGACTCCTCCAAAGCTCAACATCATCACCCCGCTCCACAAGTTCACATTGGTCTGGGCCAGCGGGGCTCGCGTCTCCGGTGCCAGCGCTCCCGCTCCCACCAGCAGCAGCCCCAACAATCCGAAGAACACTCCCATAATCGCGCGAAAGTCTTTCATATCGCTCTACCTACCAGAAAATGATGTTCAACAGCACACAGCCGCCGCCGACGACCCACGCCAGCGTGCCCGGTCGCGCGAACCACTCGACGCCCTCGGTCGAAGGCATTTTCGTCAAGCCCCACACGAGCCCTTCGAGTTCGCTATCCGCCTTCGCCTTGGTTGCCAAGCTCACCCCAATCGTCACGAGAAAGCACGTCGACCATGCGAAAATCGCAATCCAGAAATTCTGCGCCATCGTCGAAGGGAACGTATGCAACACCCCGAACATTCCGCCTTTGCCTTCGGCCAGCGTCAAACTATGCGTAAACCACGCCGCCAAAGT
>JANODS010000926.1:0-4616 GCA_031412835.1 Acidobacteriota bacterium
GGCGAACCCTGGTCTGGTGGCGGAGCTACAGGGTAGAGACGGGGTGATCGTGCAGGCGATGCAGGACCGTTCGGCCAAGGGGAAGACGTTCGATTTTCTGGAGCCGAAGGGACCGGGGCCGGACCGGCGGGTCGAGCTCGACAGCTTTTTGGCTCGGCGCGCGGATACGATTGAGTATGTGCGCGCCAGTGGCGACGCGGTCCACTATCACTCAGCACCGCTGCCAGGGTTGGGCGAGCTGGATGCCTACCAATGGTTGCTGTTGATGGCGGTCCACACGGATCGGCACGTCGCGCAGTTGCAGGAGGCGCTGGGCGTGACGGTGTAAGCTAGAATTCCGATGCGACGAATTGGACTATTGATTGGGCTATGGGTGGGTGTGATGGAGGGGCAGGTGCGCCCGTTGCACACGCGGGATTTGACGCGGTTGAGTCAGGTGCAGGTGGGCGCTCAGCTTGGCAAGAGCGACATCATCTTCATCCCGGTGGGGGCGGTCGAAACGAACGGGATTCAGCCCAGCGGGCGGGACTACGTTTGGCCGCTCGCCTATGCGATGGCGATGGCCGAAGAGACCGGCGGGCTGTACATGCCGGGCCTCGTGTGGTCGTACCCGGGGACGACGACGGTTGCCCCCTCGACGGTCTACCTGAGTCCGGGGGCGGGGACGGCGTTTCTGAAAGACCTCGCCCGTTCGCTGCTCAAACAGGGCTTTCGGCGGCAGGTGTACATTTCGGCCAGCCATGGACCGGCTCCGCTGACCGTGGGGACGCTCGTGCGCGAGTTTTTCGAAGAGACGCATGTGCCGATTCTGTACATCAACATGGACACCTACCTGCCTCGATTGCAGTTGGCGGCGGACGCTCGGTCGAAGACGATGTACGGGGCTCATGCGATGACGGGTCGATTGGAGGACTTGGCATTGGCGGGCGAGTATGGGGAGAAAGAGTCTCACGCGGCGGGGCCGGTGGCGGTGAATGAGGGGCTGGCGACGTTGGGGAAACTGGGGTTTGCGGGCAGTTTGAGTTTGGGGAGTTGGGTGCCGGACGTGATGGCGCACGGCGGGAGCGAGGCGTTGCCGAAGACGGCGGCGGAGCGGGCGGCTTGGGGTAAGGAGGGGGAAGAGCAGATACGCTTGATCGTGAAGAGGATGCGGTTGCCGGAGGCGATGAAGGCGCTGCGGCAGCACGATCACTATACCCGGGACGTGGTCGTTCCCAAGTTTCGTGATCGGCTGCCGAAGGCGCAATGAGGGCTAGAAGCGCAGGGTTAGGCCGATCTGGTGTTGGCGCTGATCCTGCTCGGCTCCATTGATTTCGCCGAACTGCGGGGACTGCGCATTGCCGTTGGGATTGTTGTAGTGGGGCGTGTTCGAGAAGTTAAAGCTTTCGACACGCAGAGTAAGCGACATCCCTTCGCGAACGCGGAATTCGCGATGAAGCGCCGCATCGATGTTGACAATGCCAGGACCCTGGATGATATTCCGCCCGGCGTTGCCGAGGGTATTCTGGGCCGGGATGGCGAAGGCGCTCGTATCGAAGAACTTCTGGCCGGGGCCGGTATTGCCCAGGTAGCGGATGGGAGCAACCCAGTTGGGACGATCGGCGTTGCCGGGGGCGTTAACGACGCCGGAGACGCTGGGAGAGAACCAGGTGCCGGTCATGACGCTGGTAAGGCCCTGGAGTTGCCAACCGCCGAGGATCCACTTGGCCGCGCCGGACTGGGCAAAGCGTTTGCCTTTGCCGAAGGGAAGCTGCCACATGTAGCTTTGGGTGAAGACGTGGGTTCGGTTGTCACTCATGCGGCCCTTGTTCAAGGCTACGTTAATCGGGATCGCCAAGCCGCCGTCGTCTTCGGTAAAGTTCAGGCCTTTGCTGAAGGTGTAGGCGGTCGTGAGGAACAGGCCATTGCCGACGCGGCGATCGAGCTTCATTTGGAAGCCGTGGTACCAGGTATTGGTGCCGATGACGGAGGTGGTGTCGGTGACCCGGCGGAAGGGGGCGAAAAGGGGTCGGCCGTTGTTCCCGGAGCCAGGAATCATCGACGCGTTGAGGTTGTAGCCGGACTGGTTATTCACGCCGCGATTGCCGACGTACGCGAGATCGAGGGCGAGCTTCCAGGGCAGGGCGCGTTGGACGGAGAGGTTCCAGCTTTGGATATAGGCGCTGGCGAGATCGCGTGGGGTGATGCCGTAGTTATTGCTGAGGGGCGGGTTCTGAATGACGCCGTCCGTGGGTATGGCGAAGGGGGAGAACGCGGGGAAACCGGTGGTCATGGTGACGGCGGAGGGGGCGAAAGCGTTCGGTGAGGGGTAACCGTTGTTCTGCAGAATGGGGAAGTTGGTTTGCGCCATACGGCGGGGAATGAAGCTGATGCCGTAGCCGCTGCGGATGACCGACTTTTCGTTCAACCGGTAAGCGATACCGAGGCGCGGGCCATAATTATTGTTCGTGTTGGCGATGTTGATGGGAATGGACCCAAGGCCGGAGAGTTCGAGGGTATTGTTGGCGGGATTGTAGTTCGAGTATCCGCCGGCGAAGCGGGGCCGACTGCCGCGTTCGCGTTCATAACGGAGGCCGACATCGACGGTGAGCTTGGAGGAGACCTGCCATTTATCCTGCACGTAGAAGTTCGAGATGAACTCGCGGCGGGCCGGGAAGACGAAGGGGAGGTCGCGGCCGCTTTGGCTCGGGACATCGAGCAAAAAAGCGCCAAAAGAGTTGGCGAAGTTGCGACGGGTATCGGAGACGGTGCCGGTTTGGGCCGGGCTGTATTGGAAGAAACCGCGAGGGTTAAAAGTTTGGGTTTGGAGGAGATCGTTGCGTTCGCGACGGAAGTCGGCACCGAAGCGGACGATATGTTTGGAGAAGGTTTTCGAGAAGTTGTTGACGATGCCAAAGGTGGTGACCGCGCGAGCCCAGGGCAGGCTGGCGGAGAAGCCAACGAAGGGGGCGGAGTATCCGTTGATGTTGATTTGGGAGAGGCCGTTGGTCCAGGCGTCGAGATTAGCTCCGCGAATGCCGATCTCTTCGGAGGTCTTCAGGCCGGTGTCGGAAGCGAGAGCGTCATTGCGATTCCGGACGACCCCGACACGGGATTCCCAGACCAGGGTGGGCGTCAACACTTTGGTGTAGTTCACGCCAGCGCTCTGGGTGCGGGCGGGACCGGTGCCGCCGAAACCGCCGCCCCGGAAGCCGCCATAGATGCCGCCCGGACCGTAGAGGCCCGGGTCGGTGACGACTGCTTTTTGCAGGCTGTAGCGGACGGACAGACGGTCGTTGCTGCCGACCACCCAATCAACTTTGCTATCCATTTGGTCGAGGGTTTTGATGCGGACGCTGTTCTGGGAGTAGTTGACCTGCCCTTCAGGGAAATTGAGGTTCGGGGCGGGGACGAAGCCGATGATCCGACGGGCGATGGGGCTGATGCGGCTCTGCGGGATGATGTTGCCGGCGAAGGCGGTACGACCGTTTCCGGCGGCGTCACCGGTGAGGGGGTCATAAATGGTGGAGCCGCCGGCGGAGAGATCGCCGGCGCGGAAGGCGGCGCCGGGAACGTTGCCGCGGTTCACTTGGCCGAGGTGATCGCGGCTGCCTTGGTAGTCGCCGAAGAAGAAGAGTTTGTCACGTATGATACGCCCGCCGAGAGTTCCGCCGAACTGGTTGTAAGTAGTCGGGGCTTTGCTGATGGCGAAGGTGTTGCGAGCCTGGATGTTTTCGTTGCGATGGAAGTGGAAGAGGCTGCCGTGGTAGTCGTTCGCACCGCTGCGGAGGGTGACGTTGGTGACGGCGCCACCGGCGTTGCCGAACTCGGGATCGAAGTTGGAGGTAGAGACGTCGACGGTTTGAATGGCTTCGGCGGGGGGCACGAGGGCGGTGAGGTTGCCGTTGTCGATTTTGTTTTCGATGCCTTCGATTTGGAAGTTGTTGAACTGGCGGCCCTGGCCGTTGACACGGACGGAGAGAGAGTCCTGCGAATTATAGAATTCGGAGTGGGGGCGGAAAGGGCGACCGACGCCGGGGACGAGGAGGAGAAGGCCCTGATAGTTCCGGTTGTAGAGCATGGGCATGGTCTGGAGCAGTTTTTGGTCGATCTTGCCGCCGGTATCGGCGCGGTCGGTTTGCAGGAGGGGGGCGGCGGATGCGCTGACGTCGATGGTTTGGGTGACGGCGCCGGGAGTGAGTTCGAAGTTGACGCGGGCGGTCGAGTTGGGCAGCAGTTCGACGCCGGAGCGGAGGGATTTATTGAAGCCGGCCTTTTCGGCTTCGACGCGATAGGAGCCTGGATCGAGACTGACGAAGAAGAAGTTGCCGGTGTCGTTGGTCTCGGCAACGCGGCGGGAGTTGGTCTGGGTTTCGACGATTGAAATTTTAACGCCGGGGACGACAGCACCAGATTGGTCCGTGATGACGCCGAGGATTTGCCCTTTCAGGACCTGGGCGGAGAGGGGGGCGCGCGACAGACAGAGCGCGGCGAGAAGGGCTAGCGCGGCGGGGCGAAAGCGGGACGAAGGAATCATAAAGGGCGAACCTCGGGAAAATGCTATCACAGCGGCCGACCGCCAGAGCTATGATTTCGCTTTCTTCATTTTCAGAATGAGGCATGGTACCGCAATCGAT
>JANODS010000927.1:0-1545 GCA_031412835.1 Acidobacteriota bacterium
CACGCAAAGCCGATCTCATTCTCATCGAAGAGCGCAGAGGTTATGCTGCCGCCGTCAGGAAGGAGTTCGAAGTCACCGGCACCCTCGGCATCCTGGACCTCGCCGCCAAGCGGAAGCTGATCGATCTGCGGCGTGCCATCGAGCGGCTGAAGCAGGCGAACTTCCGCTATCGCAAAGAAATCATGGAGAGCCTCACTTCGCGCAGACGGTCCGATAACCGAACCCCGCCCAGAAATCAATAAAAAGGGGGGGCGCTAGGCCGCCCTCCTCGATCATGCTACGCGGACGAAAAGGGTTCGCTAGAGTATAGATAGGCGCTGATGAACCTAACGTTTGAATGGGATCCGCGCAAGGACCTGGCAAATCTCGAAAAGCACAAGATCAACTTTGCGGAAGCGATTGCGGTCTTTCTAGATCCCTTGGCTCGGATTTTCACCGACGAAGTTCATTCGGTGGACGAGCGGCGAGAAATCATCGTGGGTCACTCGTCGTCCAGGCGGCTCTTGTTGGTGTGCTTCACAGAACTCAATCCGGGTCGGCTACGAGTGATCAGCGCCCGGCCCGCCACTAGAAGGGAGCGGCAAGACTATGAAAACTATCTCGGTCAGTAAACTCAAAAGAGATCAAAGCACAGGGCTTGAGCCGGAGTACAAGTTCGACTACGCAAAAGCGCAGCCGAACCGGTTTGCCAGTAAGGAGCCGGAGACTTCATTGACCATTATGTTGGATCCGGATGTAGCCCATGTTTTCCGCGATGCCGAATCTGTCAATACAGTTCTACGCGCACTCTTGACGACGATGCCCGCCCGGCGAATCCGCGGCACCCGATAGCATGTGATGGCCCGCCACGGCCAAATCACCACCGTTGCCATTGCCGCCAATACAACGGCGGAAACGGTCACCCAGACAAATGTCATTGCAGACGCTCCTCAGTGCAGCAACCGTAATGCCGGGCCAGGACGAAGATTCGCCCAGCCACACCGGCTCAATCCACCGAATCCGCTCCCGGCTATCCCGCGCCGGAGCAACAGATTCGTCTCGACGAGAAGGGGATTCACAAGGTGAAAAAAATAAAAGTGCCCCGTCTATGAGACTCAAAACAAGCCATTTATCGAGTTCGATAAAGATTCGTTCATCTGTTTCCTCCGCGCCGCCAACATATACTCAAACCGGGTTAGCACTCATCAATTCAACTGGAAAAGGGGGAAATTATGACCGAAGAACAGAAGGCTCGGCGCACAGAGGCGGCCCGGGAAAACGGAGCCAAGAGCCGCGGTCCCGTCTCCGACATCGGGAAGTACATTAGTTCTCTGAATAGCATCGCCACCGGGGAACACTTGGATCTTCGCAAAGAAGATCTGCCGGAGTGCATCGCCTTGCTCTCCACCGATTGCCGTTTGTCTTACTTGCGGCTCTATCAAAAGCCCTTGCGCCAATTCCAACCGCACTCGGACTGTGAGCACACCATGCTCCGGCACATGTGTGTCGAACTCTTCCAGCTAGAGCGAACGATAAATCTGGAGACCCATGCCCGGCAGCACGGAA
>JANODS010000928.1:0-2998 GCA_031412835.1 Acidobacteriota bacterium
TTCGAATACGTGATCAGGTAACCGCTATACCGCGGATCGTCCGGCAGCAGCGCCAAGGCCAACTCAATGGCCGACTCCTGATAATTCTTCCAATGCAAACGGCTCGTATTCGACAGATCAAGCAAAAAGCCAACCACCACCGGTTGGCTTCGCTCGCGGCTGAAGTAAGTCAGGTCTTGCAGCTTCCCTTCGTCGTAAATCTTGAAGTCCTTCTTTTCGAGATTCGAAACGAACTTCCCATTGGCATCCGTCACCGTCACCGGGACAATCACTTCCGTCGTCGACACGGAAAGCACCGGATCTTGCGCAAGTGCAAACGCGGCAAATAAGCTGGTCAGAAGCAAACTACGCATAGTGTCCAATGATATCGCGGTATTGCTAGTTGCCGGAAGTCGGACGACGTTTCAGCTTCGGTCGCTCGTCCTCATCCGCCTTCGGCGTCTTGCCGTCTTCGTCCGGATCCACCGGCCCCGTCGTCGAACCGGGTGCCCGGCGCAACTGCGGACGGTTCAGATCCTGCGTGTCCACCTTCCGACGATTGCTCATTGCCAATAAGCGGCTCTTCACGTCGTTAAACTCCGAAGTCGTCACGACGTACTCGGGCTTGGCCTCAAGCAACTCCTGAATGTTCTTCTGCGAAGTCGTGATTCGGTCATCGGTCGGCGGATGCGAGGCGAACACCTTCGAAAGCGTGCCCGGCTTCTTCTTTTCCATCGATTGCAACTTCTCAAAAAAGTCTACGAACGACGACGGATCGTAGCCCGCCTTGTACATGTATTGCAAGCCCAACATGTCCGCTTCCCGCTCGAAGCCACGCGAAAACTGCATGAAACCCATCGGTATCGCGATGCTCGCCGCCTGGCGAATCCCGTAACCAGCCCAGCCTCCCATGAAAATCAGCGGGATCGTGGCCATGTTCGCAAGCTGCCCACGAGTAGCCTGCCGCGTCCCGTGCCGGCCAGCAATATGCGCAATCTCATGCGCCATCACGCCCGCCAACTCGGACTCGCTCTCGGCCTTCATAATCAACCCGGAGTTGACGAAAAAGAACCCGCCCGGCAATGCAAACGCGTTCACCTCTTCCGAGTCAATCACCTTGATCGTCACCGGAACTTTCGTGTCCGAATTCCTCACAAGATTTTGGCCCACCCGATTCACGTACTCCGAAATAACCGGGTCGTCGATGATCTTCGCCTGCCGCTCGATCTCTTGCGCGTAGCCCTTCCCCATCGCGATCTCTTTTTCGATCGAGTAAAAATTTACACCCTTGCCGGCGTCGCGCTCCCCGATCGCCTCAACGTCCTTCTTGCTCCCCTTCTTTATCTTCGAGTCAGCCTTGTCCTTGCCCGGTTCCACCACCGGTGCCTTCGCTTTTGGTTCCGGCGGTTTGGCATCCTGCCCGAGCGCAGTGCCGATTAGAATCGCAGCAGTGGTGATCGAATAAATTCCTAGACGTCGCATGAAGGCTCTCCTAAAACTGTCCTCAGTATACACTTCTGCTGACGCATACTAAGGAGGATGGGTTTCGAAATTTGGGAGCAGTACCGCGATGAGTTCCCGGTCGCTCAAAAACTGGTTTACCTCAACCATGCCGCCGTCAGTCCGCTCTGTCGCCGCTCCGCCGATGCCATGCGCTGGCTGGCCACCGACGCCGAACAGTGGGGCTCCCACCACTACCCCCAATGGATGGCCTGCTATGACGGCCTCCGCTCCGCCTCCGCCAGGATGATCAATGCCGCCCCCGGCGAAATCGCCATCGTGAAAAACACCTCCGAAGGCATCGCCACCATTGCGCTCGGCCTAGATTGGCGCTCCGGAGACCGCATCGTCGCCTTCCACGGCGAATTCCCCGCCAACCAGTACCCCTGGCAAAAACTCGCCGCCAAAGGCGTCTCCATCGACTGGCTCGAACCCTCCGACCCCCTCGAAAAAATCGAAGCCACCGCCCGCGGCGCCCGCCTCCTCGCCATCAGCTTCGTCCAGTTCCTCTCCGGCTACCGTGCCGACCTCGCCGCCATCGGCGAAATCTGCGCCCGTCAGAACGTCTTCTTCTTCGTCGATGCCATCCAAGGCCTCGGCGTCTTCCCCCTCGACGTCCGCGCCATGCGGATCCACGCCCTCGCCGCCGACGGCCACAAGTGGCTCACCGGCCCCGAAGGCTGCGGCATTCTCTACATCCAACAGGATCGCCAGGACGAAATCGAACCCGTCGAGTTCGGCTGGACCAACGCCGCCAGCCACGCCGATTACGGCAAACGCGACATGACCCTCCGCACCGATGCCGGCCGTTACGAACCCGGCACGCTCAACACCATCGGCTGCTACGGCCTCCGCGCCTCGTTCGATTTCCTAAACGAAGTTGGCGTCCCCCGCATCGGTGAAGCCGTCCTCGCCCGCACCGCCGAAGTCGCCGCCGGTGCCCTCGCCAAAGGCTATGAACTCATGGCTCCCCGGACCCCCGAAACCGGCTCCGGCATCGTATCTCTTCGCCGCGGCGAGGAAGACATGCGCATGACCCATGCCCGCCTCCGCGACGCCGGCTTCGTCACCGCCCCCCGCGCCGGCTGGCTCCGCGTCTCGCCCCACTTCTACATCGGCCCAGCCGATATCGGAGCCTTCGTAGACCTGCTATAAGGGCTCACCCTACCCGGCAGCGGACGAATCGGTTCCAAAATCCGCCGCATAAACATCCCCGGCAAAAGTCGCAGGGCCTCAAACGCAATCGACCAATTCAATTTCGATTCGCCGTGAATGCGTCCCCGATACACGTTCGGAATCTCCAAAAACGTCGCCCCGGACCTTCGCGCCAACGCCAAACTCTCATACAAAAACGCGAATCCGCCGGCCTCAATCGATTCCAGTTCCATATTCACGAGCAACGCCCGCGACCAACAACGGTAGCCGCTCGTCGTATCCCGCACCTGCGCCCCCGTGCACACCTGTACCAGCGTGCTCGCCAGCCGACTAATCAGCAGCCGATGCCAGGGCCAGTTCTCCA
>JANODS010000929.1:0-1250 GCA_031412835.1 Acidobacteriota bacterium
CCCTGCCAGCGCGTAATAGTCGCGCTGCGAAATCGGGTCGTACTTGTGATCGTGGCACCGGGCGCACGCCGCCGTGATCCCCAGGAACCCGCGGGTCACCATGTCCACCCGGTCATGCCGTTCGTCCGCCCGCGCCTGCGGTGGCTGCGAAATCCCGTAGTACCAAGGCCCCAAACCAAACAAACCCAAGCCGCCCAAATACCGGTCCCGATTCGGAAGCAGGTCCCCGGCAATCTGCGCCTTCACGAAAAGGTCGTACGGCATGTCATCGTTAAACGCTCCCACCACCCAGTCCCGATAGCGCCACGCGTTCGCATACGGATGCGGTGCCGTACCGTGAAAATCGTCTTCGCCATAGCGGGCCACATCGAGCCAATGCCGCGCCCAGCGTTCTCCAAACTGCCTCGAAGCCAACAACCGATCAACTAACTTCTCGACATTCGGATCGGCCAAAAACGTCCGCGCCTCGGCGTCGGTCGGCGGCAGCCCTGTCAAATCGAAATGCAGCCGACGCAGCAGCGTTCGCCCATCGGCCCGTGGATTCGGCTGTAGCTGCTTCTTCTCAAGCCCCGCCCGCACATGCTCATCGATCGACCCGGTCACCGGACGCAAGGGTCCAAAGCTCCACCAGAGCTTGGCCGCTGGCTGCGCGAAAACGCTAGCCGCCAGGATGAAGAAAAACCAACGCACGACCCATTCTACTTGCGCGCAATCCAAACCAGAAAGAGCCCATCCGGGTCCACGTCTTCCCAGTACGAAATCGGTCGGCTCGTCACCTCGCGGCAATGCCGCCGCAGCATCTTTTCCAGCTCCTGTTGGCCGAACCACCGCTCCCATTCGGGCGTCTCAAACCGGCCCCAGTGGTCTTTGTTTTTGTCGATCACGACGATCGCTCCGCCCGGCTTCACCACTCGGCAAAGCTCCGCCACAGCGGTCTCAATGTCGACGGCATGTTCGAGCGACTCCGTCGCATAGGCCGCGTCAAAGGCCGCCGTTTGAAACGGCAACTGCGTCAAACTCCCCGCCGTCGGCCACAGCGGCTCCTGCACGTGCCGCAGCATCGCTACGGCCAGATCCATGCCGCAGAACTTCGCCCCCGGATACTCGGCAAGAAGCGCCCGCGCAAACCGACCCTTCCCGCAGCCAGCGTCCAGCACCCGCTTCCCGTTCAAATCGCCGAAGGTCTCCACCAAAACTCGGACGTGCAGAATCCGCGGATCAATCGTCGATGGAAAATGCTCCTCGTCCGC
>JANODS010000930.1:0-5668 GCA_031412835.1 Acidobacteriota bacterium
CAAGAAGCGTCGCGCGATATTCCTGCGCCATCGCGCTCGAACAAACGAGGGCCAACGCCCCCAAAATCGTGAGTCTCATTTTTCAATCCCCAAGTTACGTTGGGAAGAAATTATCAAAAAACGATGTGGAGCGCAAGCCCCGCTCCTTCCCCCTGTCGCTAGTATGTGAACTGTCCGCTCAAATTCACACAGGATCTGTCCGTTTTGAAAAAGCAGCGGGGAGGCTGGTTCATTCCGCTATCAAATCACCCCCTGGGAGTCCCTTGGTTGTATTCGCCACCGTACCGGCTCAACGCATTACACGCCAATCCGGCTGTTCGATGCCACGTTGCGGCAACTAGAGCGGCGATAGTGCCTGACAGGAATAACCGGCCAGAGCGAACCGACACCGCGGTGAATGTCGCCGCGGCAGCAGCGGCGCCGCCCGAACGCTCAACCCTGGAAACGTCGAACGCCGGAGCCAAGGCCCGCCTCGACATCAAGGTGCTCGACGCAACACACGCTCGAAGTGTCGCGGCCCCGGCACTGCCGACGGTCAGTCATGCATGCGAATTCCGGAGGTCGACGCTCCGGCGGAAAGACCCGTCCGCCCTTGCTGATTACGGTGTCTTGACAGGCGCTTCCGCGGGCGGGGCCGGCAGGTCCCGCAGCAAGCGGTCAAACCGAGCACGCGCGGCGAGAACCTCGAGGTCCGCACTTCCCGTCACCTCACGATAATTCCGACCGTTGCGCGATTCGCCGCAGTCGAACATCCGACCGCTCCCCTCCAGCAGCCAACGGCGGTCGCGGAGCATTCGCTCATAAGCCAGGTAGCTGAAGATCCACTCGCGGGGATTGCCTTTTTCGCCGCGGAGCTGCGGTGCGAAGCTGCGGCCGTCGAGGCTTTGGCCGACTCGACCTCCCGCGCCAGCCAGTTCCCCCAACGTCGGAAAGAAGTCGCTGAAATCGACCAGGTCGCGGCAGACCCGTCCCTTGGGGACGCCCGGTCCCCAAACGATCAGCGGCACCCGCACCCCGAGCTCGGTCACGGTAGCCTTGCCGTTCTTGCCGGTCCCGTTGTCGCCGGTAAAGATAACGATGGTATTGCTGGGAACCGCCGCGAGCACCTTGCCCACTATGTGATCCATGTACTCGACGTTCGATTGCAGGCTGCCCGGGACGCGCGCGCCGGGCTTGCTGGGATCAGGTGTATCCAGCCAAGGCTCGTGTACCAGGCACATCGGATAATAGGCGAAAAAGCGCGTGTTGCGCCGCATGAAGGAGATGATCCAGTCGGAGAAAAGATCCTCGCCGTGCTGCTCGGGCCGCGTGACGAAGTGCTTGCCGTTCTCGACAATGGCCGGATGCCAATAACGATTGTGCGGATCACCGGGATAGGTATGATCCTTCGGCAGGCCACCTTCCTTCCAAGCCCAGGAGAAGTACTCGTCGAATCCCGAGTCGTGGATCATCGTGGCGTGTTGAGAAACAATCCCCAACTGCCACTTCCCGGCCAAACCCGTGCGGTAGCCGCGGGTCTTCAGCAGGTCCGCGAACGTGTATTCGTCCGCTGACAGCCGCTCCTTGCGCGTCGTCACTCGACCGATGAAGTTGGTAAACCCGGTGCGAAATCCGTAACGCCCGGTCATGAGTTCCACGCGCGACGGAGAGCACAGCGGCGTCGCATAGCAGGTCTCAAAGCGTAGACCGGATTGCGCCATCTGGTCGAGGTTCGGCGTGCGATGGCGCGCGTTTCCGTAGCAGCCTAGTTCGCCCGCGCCGAGGTCGTCGGCCAGGATCAGCAGGATGTTGAGAGGCGGGCGGGGATCCGGCTCCGCGGCGGAAGCGGCGGCGCGCCACATCGGCGCGGCCGCTAGGAACTCACGTCTGGAGAGGGCCATCAGAAAATCACCTTTACGCCGAACTGGAGGTTACGCGCCCGTCCCGCACCGGTGATGCGACCGAAGTTGACATTGCCAACTTCCGAGTTGGGAGCACCAAAGCTGGGCGTGTTGAAGAGGTTGAAGGCCTCGAAGCGGAACTGCATAGCGATGCGCTCGGTCAGGGTGAATCGCTTAAACGAGGCGAAATCGAAATTCACGAGACCCGGCTGTTCGAGAATGTTTCGCGCGGCGTTGCCGTAAGTGAACGGAGCGTTCGGTTCGAACGCGGCCGGGTTAAAGAACCGGTCCAACGTGCGCACTGAACGGTCCAGCCGCCAGTTACCAATCAAGTTGGGCCGGTTGGGATCACCGGTGTTCGCGTTGTCGCCTCGGACGGTGAGCCCCTGCGGCTGGCCGGAGGCCAGCGTCGTGATGCCGCCCACCGACCACCCGCCCAGCACCATGTCCGCCGTGCCCTTCCAGGCTCCGCCAAAGCGGCGACCCTTGCCCAGCGGAAGTTCGTATTGGTAGCTCGCCACCAACCGGTGCTTCAGGTGCTGATCGTCAAGGGACTTCTCCAAGCGCCGGTTCAGGGGATTTTGGAAGCCTTGTGGCGAACCAGGAGGAGTACCGGCGGCCGAGAATCCGCCCGTGTCGCCGATGGTGCGCGAAAACGTATAGCCGACCAGGAAGCCCAGCCCCGAGGAGAAACGCTTCTCCAGACGCGTCTGCATGGAATGAAACTGAGAATTACCAAACCAATCGTGCCGGTCGACGATGGTCAGCGGACGCACCACGAAATTGCTCCCTGGGTACACCAGCGAGTCAAATCGACGGCGGGCGTTGATGTTGCCAGGCCCAGGCAGCGCGTAGTTGGCGTTCCAGCGCGTGGGCAGGTGGGTGGATTTGGCGGCGTAATAGCCGACTTCCCACACCAGGTCGCGCCCCAGTTGCCGCTGGATGTTCAGATTCCACTGCATCGCCATCGGCCACTTGGGATCGGTCTGAAAGGAGGACAAGCGTAGGTTGGCAACATTGCGCGGGTCGAGCGAACCAGCGGGCACACCATCCTGCAGGACCACCGTCGGCGTCAACGAATCGGTCAATAACCGCACGCTGATCGTATTCGGCGGATTGCCAAGCAGGAATCGCCCGCCGCCGGTGCCCTCGTAGTTGCCGACGAACAGGCCGAACGCACCGCGCACCACCGTACGGGAATTCGCCGAATAGGCGAAGCCGAAGCGGGGCGCAAAGTTGTTGGTGTCATCGCGGATTAAAGCGCGAGAGAATCGCGAGCCGTTGCCGGCAACCACTACCGGCTTGGCCGTGCCCGGAACGTCAATGTCGAAATTGGACAACATGTTTCGGGTGTCCACCCAATTGGCATTAAGCTCATACCGCAGGCCGAGCGAAAGCGACAGACGCGTGGAAACACGCCATTCATCCTGCCCATAAAAGTGCCGGAAGGGGCTGCGGAGGTTCGAATACACCGGGTTGGCGATGTCGGTCTGGAACGGGATGCCCAGCAGGAAATCGGCGGTGGATTGCCGCCCGTATTGTTCAGCGGATTGCGCGTGAAATTGCCGTTGAAACCAAACACGCCCAGGCCCTCCTTCGGATTCGTGATGAAGGCTTGCAGCCAGCTTAGGTTGGTGCCGAACTTCAGACTGTGGGAGCCCATTACATACGTGGTGTCGCTCGAGAACTGCCGCGTCTGGGAATCGTTCAAGTTGGGCTGGTTGGCGCCAATGCCGAGTCCAGTGACATCGGCGATGTTGAACCGCGGCGCGCCCGGCGTCGTGTTGTCGACCCCGCGCAGCCCGAGCGTCGCGTTGGCGTTCACGCTCGTGGCCGGCAGCTCATTGGTGAACAACCGGTTCCAGCCCAGTCGGGACGTCGTCAGGATGCGCGGCGACCAAGTGTGGCTCCAAACCAGTCCCATGTTGACCCCGGAATTGCGAAAGTCGGTTGCATCCGAGCCGAACGCGGGCGGCGGCAAGCCGGGCGAGGAAGGTTCAAACTGACCCTGGCGGCTGAACCGGAAGTAGACATTGTCGCTCGCGCTAAAGGTGTGGTCCACGCGGACGTCGCCCCGGCCCACATCCGAGTTGTTGGGCGGGTTGGCGAGGTAGTTCTGCGTGAGATTGCCATTCTGCGGCAGCGGATACCAGCCAATGGCCTGGCGCGCCACGCGGTCGAAGCGGCTGTCGGGAATCCGGTTGTTGGGGAAGGGCAGGCGCACTCGCGTGGCGGCTGAGTAGGTCGCCGGATCGTGCACCACGTTGCGGACCTCGCCAAAATCACCGGCGCGCATGCGGACCGTCGGGATCGTGTTATTCGCGGTGCGCGATTCTCGAATGTCGGTCCATTCGTAATCGCCAAAGAAAAACGTCTTATTGCGGCTGATTGGACCCCCAAACGAAAACCCGTATTGGTTGCGCTTGAACGGCGCACGCTTAGAGTCGGGGGAGTCGAAGAAATTCTTCGCGTCGAGCTTCTCATTGCGGAGAAACTCGAAAACCGTCCCGTGAAACTGGTTGCTCCCGGACTTGATCGTGGCATTGACGACTGCTCCCGTGGCCCTGCCGTACTCTGCCGAGAAGGAGTTGGTCGAGATCTTAAACTCCTGGATAGCGTCAACCGAGGGCTGCACCGTCTCGGCCTGGCGCCCCTGCGCGGCAAGTTGAACGTTGTTGTTGTCAATGCCGTCCAGCATAAAGTTGTTTTGCGGCGCGCGCTGTCCGGCGGCGCTGAACGTGCTGAACCGTGCGCCATTGGAGGTCTCCACCGCGCCCACCGACAGCAGCGCCAACTGCACATAGTTGCGCCCGTTCAGCGGCATGTCCACAATCCGCTTATTGTTGATCACCTGGCCCTGCGACGCATCCGCGGTGGACAGCAGCGGCGCGTCGGCGGTGACATCTACCGACTCGGTCGTCGTGCCGAGTTCGAGAGCGAAGTCCAGTTGCGCAATCTGCTGCAACTCGAGGATCACCCCGCCGCGAATCGCGCGCTTAAAACCTTCCGCCTGAGCCTCGACACGGTACTCGCCGATCCGCAACGGCAGGGAACGATAGCGCCCTTCCGCATCAGCGACTACCGAGGTGCGTGCCCCCGTGGCGACATGCATGAAATCAACCCGGGCTTTGGCGATGCGCGCGCCCGAAGGGTCCGAGACCACCCCGTTCAAACGGGCCGATTCGGCCTGGGCAAGCAAGGCGACAGGCGAGAGAATGACGTAGACCAGCAGGCGTTGCAAAGGACCTCCTCGGAGCCAAGATAGTACCGAAAGTTGATTTCCATTTCGGCCTTTGGTCGACACTATTTCCGCCGCCTCAACCGATTCTCATACCAAACCACGTTCTTCGAATTCTGCCCCGCCACCAACACATCCAAGTCCCCATCCCCATCCATATCCACCAGCCGAATGTCATAAGCCGCCTGGTCCAAATGAATCACGCGAGTAACAAACTCCCCCTTCCCATCGTTCTCAAACCACGCGCAGACCATCGAATCCTTCGCGCAAGTCACCGCGTCCACGCTCCCGTCTCCATCAATATCCCCCACCGCCAAATCATGCGGACCCTCGAGCGTCGCATCAATTTCATGCGCCTTCCAAGTCGGCCCCTCATACCAAACCACCCCCGTCCCGTGCCCCCGCGTCGCCAGAAAATCCATCTTCCCGTCGCGGTTCACATCCACCATCGCAATGTTGGTCGCCCCCGGTTGACCCGTCGCAATCAGGTGCTTCTTCCATCGATTCTGCAGCGGATTCGCCGGGGCCTCCCACCACGCGAACCAATTCC
>JANODS010000931.1:0-3790 GCA_031412835.1 Acidobacteriota bacterium
ACCGCGTACTCTGATATCGGCGCAAGCCGAAGGAAGAAACGGTTGAACAGGAGAACGAAAGTGGAACTATTTGAGCAGATCCGACGCGAGTTTGAACATGGCGTCGGAACCATTAAAGGAGTCGCCAAGAAACTCGGCGTCCATCGCCGGCAGGTGCGCGACGCCCTCGCAAACGCCATGCCCCGAGAACGAAAATATCCAGTTCGGGAGCGACCCCGACTCGATCCCCTCATCCCCTTCATCGACGGCATCCTCGTCGGCGATCTAAAGGCCCCTCGCAAACAACGCCACACCGCACGCCGCATCTTCAACCGCATCCTCGCCGAATTACCCAATGCCCCAGCAGCCGAGTCGACCGTCCGCCAATACGTCCGCGAACGGAAACTCGCCCTGGGTTTGAAACACGCCGAAACCTTCATCCCACAGTCCTACGCCTGGGGCCGCGAGGCCCAGGTGGACTGGTTCGAGGCTACCGTCGTCATCGATGGCGAACCGCAGAAAGCCTACCTGTTTTGCATGAGAAGCATGGCTAGCGGCGGAGCCTTTCATCGCGCGTTTCCCCACGCCAGTCAGCTGGCATTCCTCGAAGCCCACGAGGCCGCTTTCCACTATTTCGGCGGATTATTCACGCTACTTCGCTACGATAATCTGCGCAGCGCGGTGCAGAAAATCCTGCGCGGCCATCAACGCGAAGAGACTGCGCGATTCATTGGCTTTCGGTCGCACTGGGGCTTTGAGTCGGAGTTTTGTAATCCCGGTGAAGGACATGAAAAAGGCGGCGTGGAGGGCGAGGGCGGTTACTTCCGGCGTAACTATCTAACGCCAGTGCCCAGTGCCAAAAGCTGGAAAGAATTAAACCAGATGATCGCGGCTGCCTCCAAACAAGACGAACAACGGATCATTGAAGGACGCACGCAAACCATCGGTGCGGGGATGATTACCGAAGCGGACCACTTACGTCCCTTACTAACTGAGGGGTTCGATCTGGCGGCGGTTACCTTCCCCACCGTGAACGGGCAAGGATGCGTGAAGGTTTCGACGAATCTCTATTCGGTTCCGCTCCGCCAAGGGCTGGAAGTGCAGGCGCGAACGCATGCGGGCATTATCGAGATCTGGCATGGCGGCGAGTGCGTCGCGCGGCATGAGCGCTGCTTCGGCAGGTACCAGAAGGTGCTCGATTTGGAGCATTATCTGGATGCCTTGGTCGGCAAGCCCGGCGCGCTGGCGGGCTCGACGCCGCTGGAACAGTGGCGGGCACAGGGTCGCTGGCCGGCGAGTTTCGATCAGTTTTGGGATGGGCTGCAACGGCGGCAGGGCAAGCAGGAAGGCAACCGCGCGATGATTGACGCGCTGCGGTTGGGACGTGTGTTTGGATACGCGGAGTTGGCGGTGGCCATCGGAAAAGCGCTGGAATATAGATGTTTTAACGTGGATGCGGTGCGGTTGCTGCTGCCTGTGGAAGCGCCCCGGAGACGGCCGGAGACGGTCGAAGTGGGCGTGTTGCGACGCTATGATCGGCCACAACCGACGATGGCGAACTATGATCAGTTGCTCCCGTCATGGGCGACGGGTGAGGTGATTCAATGAGCGCCACCTTGGAGTTTGCGACCATTCGTGAGCATGCCAAGTTGTTGAAGCTGCCCACGCTGGGCGGGCAGTTTGAACGCTTCGCCGAGCAGGCGGCCAAAGAGGCGCAGACGCATACGCGCTATCTGGAAGCACTGCTGGAAGCGGAGGTGGAAGAGCGGGAACGCCACGCGATTGCGCGGCGAATTCAGGAGGCTCGATTCCCCAAAGTGAAGACGCTGGAGGAGTTTGACTTTTCGGAAACGCCGCAGGTGGCCGCGTCGCGGATTCGGAGCTTAGCCGAAGGCGGCTATCTGGCGCGGAGTGAGCCGATTATCTTTCTGGGCGAAGCGGGGACGGGGAAGACGCACTTATCGACGGGGTTGGCGGTGGCGGCTTGTCGACAGCGACTGCGGGTTCGATTTACGACGGCGGCTGAGTTAGTCAATGAACTAACTGAGGCGAAGAACAAAAGCGAGTTGAGCCGGGTGACGGCGCGATGGATGCGATACGAACTGATTGTGATCGATGAGATGGCGTATGTGGCGATGCCGGAGGCGGCGGCGGAGTATCTGTTTCAGATCATCTCAGGCCGGGCGGAGCGGGCGTCGGTGATTGTGACAACGAATCTGCCCTTTTCGGAATGGACGACGATGTTTCCGAATGCGCGGCTGTGCAAGGCGATGCTGGATCGGTTGACCGACCAGGCTCACATCATTGAAACCGGCAATGAATCCTACCGGTTTCGAAGAACGCTGGCGAGTCGGAAAGGGGGTAAGCGATGACATGGTTTGGGGCGCGTTTACGATGGGCGGTGATGGCGGAGGCGGAGGGATTGCGGCGCTGGGAGGAGAGTGATTGTTTCTTTCGGAGCGCGGACCGGGAGGCGGCGTTTACCCGGGCGTTGGCGATTGGACGGGCGCGGCAAGGAGGTCACGACGAGGATACGCAGTACGTTGAGACGCGGTTGGCGGCGGTGGTGACGCTCGATTGCCTGGGGGACGATCCGAGAGTGTTGATGGGGGATTCGGTGGCGATTATGCCGGTCGAACCGATTGGTTTTGAACACGTCTTTCGTCCAGGGGAGGTAACGCCGCCGCCCACGTTTTGACGATTTCTTCTCCGTGGGGCCGGCCTCCGCCCCGCCCTAAACACGTCGCCCTCCGGGCGCCGCAGGGCTGGGCAGAGGCCGGCCCCACGGAGCATTATTAACCCCCAGGGTGGGCCAAATCAAAGCATCAAAGTGGGCCAATTGGAGTTGACAGAAGCACTTCACGCCGAACAGGCTCGCGATGACGGCATCGCCCGACAGAGCGGTAATGTGGGCGTAGCGGTGTTGGCCGATGAGGATCGAGTAGACGATGGTGGCGAGGATTTCGGCTACGGCGGGCGCGTTGTGGCAGGAGTAAGTAAGGGGGCAGGAAGCGACGAACTCTTGCCAAGTGTTACTCACTTTCAAGAAGTTGATAAAGTAAGCCAGAAGTCCATGGCGAGTGCCCGCGGGGCCGATTCCCAGCAATCATTGACGGGGCCGCCAAAGCTGTCGATCCGGTGGGGCGGGGGGAAGTCGGAGGGGGCGGAAGTCGGCTCACCTTGCAGGTGAGAGGCTAAACAAGGGTTGAAATCGATCATCCCGCTCAGTATCAACCATTTCCAGTCGAGACGGTCACGTCGAGGGGCTTTAACTGCCGATTATAGGATCAAAGATCTTCCGGAGCCATCTGGAGAAATGTATATTTTTGCCGGACTTTATATGAGGTAGCGACGAGAAGGTGAACGTACGAGACCCCAGTGTAAACCGTACGGAGTAGGTGTAATTGTTCATTGCCAGACGCCACTCCTTGGCCAATACTGATGGTGTCAGACGAAACAGAAGAAGGCACGGCAGGGACGCAACCTAGATGAGGAATAACCTGATGGGCTCATCCGCACGATGAATCGGATGAGTGGTAGCTTAACGCCCAATGCCGTTACTCAACTCCCGGCATCGGGTCGAAAGACCCCCAATACCTTGAAACTTCCTGACAGCAGAGAGAAATCGTCCCTCTTCCATCACTTTTCACTCTTTATCTTCACGCTGAGCCAATACACATGAAACTTGCAATTGCTCTCCTTGGCCTCGCCTGCCATGGAGCCACTATCACGACAACTTCCAACTATCAGCAGTCGTTCGGCCCCGAAGTACTGATGAATATGTCTGTTTACGCGCCGCTATTCGATTCGT
>JANODS010000932.1:0-1263 GCA_031412835.1 Acidobacteriota bacterium
AGCCCCCGCACATCCCGCAGCGGCAACAGCCCAATCTTCCGGTCCGTCTGCAACCCCAGCCAACACACCAAATTCGCATCCGTCATCGGATTCAGCGGATGGTCCCGCAAAGGCGACTCATCCAACAGCACCCCATTCACAAACAGGTGCCCCAAATACTGCGTCCGCCCGTTCACCGGCAGCGCCGGCAGATGCACCGTAAACCGGCTCACCGTCGCCGCCAACAGCGCCTCCGTAACCGGGCCAATGTTCCCCATCGGAGTCGAATCAAATGTCGAGCAATACTTAAACAACGTCTGCCGAGGCCAAAGCGGCTGGACGGCCTCGTACGCCGCGACCGCCATCTCCCGAGCCTCCCCCGCCGCCACCGACCGCGTCTTCAAACACACCACCACCGCCTCGTACCGCCCCTTCCACCCCGCCACCGACTCCGGCACTCCAAACAAGAGCAGCGTCTTTACTCCTCGTTCGCACAGCATCCCCGCCAGGTCCGAGCCGCCCGTGAAGTCATCCGCAATCGCCGCCAGCAAACATTCCATCAAAAATCTCCCACCTCGCTATAATGCCAGGAACAATGCCGACTATCTACGACGTCGCCAAACGCGCCGGCGTCTCCACTTATACCGTCAGTTCGGTCATGAACAAATCGGCCTTCGTCAGCCCCGAACTTACCGCCCGGGTTGAAAAGGCCGTCCTCGAACTCGACTACACCCCCAACGCCGTCGCCCGCAGCCTCCAAACTCGCAACACCCAAACCATCGGCATGCTGATCCCCGACATCGGCAACCCCTTCTACGCCACCGTCGTCCAGGGCGTCGAAGATACGCTCCGCCGCGAGGGCTACTCCCTCATCCTCGGCAGTTCGTACGATCACGTCGAAGAACAAGCCCGCTACCTCGGCGTCTTCCGTTCCAAACTCGTCGATGGCTTGCTCATCTACATCGCCGCCGGCGACCAATCCGAAGTCCGCCGCATGGTCGAAGCCCGCCGCCCCGTCGTCTTCGTCGGCCGCCTCCCCCAGGGCTTCACCGCCGATTCCATCACCGCCGACAACACCAAAGGCACCCAGCTCATCCTCGACCATCTCATCTCGAAGGGTCACCGGGATATCGCCATGCTCCTAGGCCATCACTCTTTGTCCACTGTCACCGAGCGCGTCGAAGGCTGGAAGAAAGCGATGCGCCGTCATCGCATCAAGGCCCGCCCCGAACTCATCTTCGAAGGCGACTGGAGCGAGGCCTCCGCCTACGCCGCCTCGAAGGA
>JANODS010000933.1:0-4383 GCA_031412835.1 Acidobacteriota bacterium
GAGGGGGTTCGTTGTTGGGACGCCGTCGACGAGCAAGTTGTTGCTGCCGCGTCGAGCTCCGTTCACGCTGACGACTCGGAACTTTACCCAGATTTTGGGAACGTCAGCCGGCGTCGTTGGCGACGTTTTCAACGCCGACAATCCCGGCACCGGCAGCGCCAGCGTCAGCGTGAACGGAGCTCGACGCGGCAGCAACAACTTGCTCGTCGACGGCGTCCCAACAACGAACCCCCTCAACAATGCGCCCGACGGCGACGGCACCCCGTCGATTGAGTTTTTAAGCGAATTCAAAGTGATGACAAGCCTGTTCAGCGCCGAGTATGGCCGGAATCTGGGTTCAGCGATCAACGTGACGACCCGAAGCGGAACCAACCAGTTCCATGGTTCGGCCTACGAGTTCCTCCGGAACACAAAGCTCAACGCGCGCCCCTTCTTCAACCCCGTTCGCGGCCAGAACAACCAAAATCAGTACGGAGGCAACATTGGCGGTCCGGTATTGATTCCGAAAGTCTACAACGGTAAAGACAAGACCTTCTTCTTCGTCGGCTTTGAAAGTTCCCGCCAACGGAACGCCAACTCCTCCGGCGCGGCCATTCAGCGCATCGTACCGACGCTCGCCATGCGCAACGGCGACTTTTCGCAGCGGCGCGTGATCAACGACCCGGTCACCGGCCAGCCCTTCCCCGGCGCGATCATTCCAGCCTCGCGGATCAACCCGATTTCAAAAGCGATTCAGGACAGGTTCATACCGGTGCCGAACTTCTCGCTCGGTGCCAACAACTTCTTCGCGGCGCAATCCATCGCCACCGACATCGACATGTGGACCGTGAAATTCGACCATCGCTTCGGCCAAAACGATACGATCTCCGGCCGCTGGTTCAAAAGCAAGCAGGGCGACCTGTCCCCGTTCGGCCAAGGCTTGCCCGCTTTTGGAAACATCGCCAACCGGCAAAAGGATTCGGGCAATGTCACCTACACCCACCTGTTCAGCCCTACCCAAGTACTGGAAGGGCGGTTCGGTTTTGACGACTCCTCCCAATTCCTGCAGATGCAGAACGCTGACGCGCCTTCAGCCGTGGGATTGAGGCCCTTATCAATTACCAACCTTGATGGAATGCCGCGCATCAACATTACCAACTACGTCCAGTTTGGGAATGAAGCGAACTGGTCCGACTTCATCAAGCGGTACACCGCGGGAGCGACCATGACCTGGATTCGAGGAAAGCACAATATTCGATACGGCGCCGAGAGTCAGGTGGCGGATTACAACCCGAAGAACGCTCAGGTCAGCCGTGGATTGTGGCAGTACAATGGTCAGGCCAGCGGCGACGAGTACGCCGACTTCCTCCTCAGCCATGCGCGTCTGAAGCAGTTTAGCGCTCCGGGCGGGGGGGGCGAGTTGAAAATGCGGGACAACCTGATGTCCGGCTTTGTTAACGACGACTGGAAGGTGAGCGAGAAGTTGACCGTCAACTGGGGTGTTCGTTACGAGTATCACTTCCAGCCGGCGGCGTATAACTTGGGCATGTTGAACTGGTGGCCCGAAAACTACAAGGGCGTCGGAACGCTGGAAGGCTCCGGAATCGTTCAAGGCGGAGTGAACGGCGTACCGAAGTCCACGGTGTACAACGACGCCAACAACATCGCGCCTCGCGTCGGCTTGGCTTACCGGCTTGCCGACACGTGGGTGATTCGCGCGGGAGCCGGATTGTATTACGACACGCGGACGGGGCAGATTGCCCAGCAGGCATTTAACAATCCGCCTACTTCGACGCGCGTTGAAGCGGACTGCTCGGCACCCGGTACTCCTTGTCGATTAGGCGCTCCGGATAACTGGACCTATCTCGATCCGCAACATGATCCGTCCCGCATTCCGTTCCCGACATCGCCAACCCAGCAGTTGCAAGTTTGGGGAACCGAGAAGAACACGAAGATGGATAACGCCTGGCAATACAATTTCAGCGTACAAAAGCAGTTGCCGGGCAGCGTGCTTCTCGAGACGGCGTACGTCGGAACGAAGGGTACGAACCTGATGGCTCGCCGTAACTTCAATCCCATCATTCCGCAGGCCAACGGGACCCAGTCCCGCCTTTATCCCGGCTTCGGCACGCTGCTCATCACAGCGCAGAACGGCTCCTCGACCTACCACTCGTTTCAGACGACGGTGAAGAAGCGGAGCAAGCTGACGACCATGCAGGGTGCCTATACTTGGGGCAAGACGCTGGGCAACGGCGACGAAAGCGCGCGCTTCTTCACTAGCCTTTTCCCGACTCCGTGGAACGACTTTAGCCGTGCCAAAGGGCCAGCCAATTTTGACCGAACCCATCGGTTGACGATTGTCCTGAACCAGGATCTGCCCAGCAAGTTCACGGGCGGAGCGGGGAAGTTCCTGCTCAATAACTGGAGCTTGAACGCCTTCTTCGTGGCCCAGACCGGCACGCCCGTGACGATCTTCAATCGAGATAGCGGCCAGGGTTTGGGCGGCATCGCGACCGATCCGGCGGCACCATTTTTCGCCAATGTTAACTCAGGCGTGGACCTCATCACGCCGGGTGATTTGAAGAGCAACCTGCGGACTTACATCAACCCGGGGGCGTTCTTCCGCGCGCCTCGCGGCACCTACGGCAATTCCGGTCGCGGCATGTTGCGCGGGCCGGGCCAAAGCACGGTGGACTTCTCCGTGTTCAAAGACTTCAGGTTCGCCGAACGGTTCAATATGCAGTTCCGGACGGAAATGTTCAATTTGCTGAATCAGGCGAATTTTGGTAATCCAGGCAACAACCTGGACAACGCGAACTACGGTCAGATCACGTCGACATCGGTGAACGCGCGGCTCGTGCAGATGGCGCTGAAGTTCACCTTCTAACCAATCCATGACAGCGTGGCTACTCACGGGACTACTGCTCTTCCAAGGGATGGGCGGCGGTCCGCGACGGGCGAAGCAAGCGGGCGGGCCGAAAGTGGCCGCGCCCGCTTTTGCTTTGCGCGAGGTTGCCGTGGGGTTGACGGCCAAGCACCGCTACGGCGACGGCACCTCGAAGTACATTCTGAGCATGACGGGCAACGGCGTCGCCATCGTCGATTTCGACAACGACGGGAAGCCCGATTTGCTCTTCGCCGATGGCGTGGCTCCGGTGCTGTATCGGAACACAGGCAAGGGGTTTGTGGACGTTTCGGCCGGAAGCGGGCTGACGGCTCGGCCATGGGGCCAGGGCGCTTGCGCCGGCGATTTTGACAACGATGGATGGACGGACGTACTGCTGACTTACTACGGGGCGAGTCGGCTATATCGGAATGAACAAGGCAAATTTCGCGATGTGACGGGGGTGGCGGGAATGCCCGAGGACGGCAAGCGCTTCGCGACGGGCTGCGCGTTTGTGGACTACGACCGCGATGGCCTTCTCGACGTGATCGTCGCGAACTACGTCGGGTTCGATCTGGCGACCGCCGCTCAGCCCGGCGCGACGAAGTACTGCACTTGGCTCGGCCTCGAGGTGTTCTGCGGGCCGCGTGGGTTCCCGACCGATCGGCCGATTTTGTTCCACAACGAAGGGGCGGGGAAGTTTCGGGACGTGAGCGAGACGGCGCTGAGAGGCATCAGCGGGCTGCACTACGGGCTGGGGGTGGTGACCTCGGATTTTGACGGCGACGGTTGGATGGACATTTACATCGCTTGCGACTCGACGCCGGGAATTCTGCTGCGGAACAATCGGGACGGGACGATGACGGATGTGGCGGTGGAGGCTGGCGCGGCGTACGGTGCCGACGGCGAGGAGTTGGGCAGCATGGGCGTGGCGGCGGTGGACGTGGATGGAGACGGTCGCATGGATTTGGTGAAGACCAACTTCATTGACGAAACGCCGAGTTTGTATCGTAATTTGGGCGACTGGTTCTTCGTCGACGCGACGCTGGAGTCGGGGTTCGGCCGCGATGCGACGGCGGTGGGCTGGGGCGTCGGCGTGCTGGATTTTGACATGGACGGCCGGCCGGATTTGATCATGGCCAACGGGCATATCTATCCGGAGCTGAAGGCGGCGTACCGGCAGAGCAAGAGCTTGTATTGGAACGGCGGCGGCGCGTTTGCTACGATCCGGATCGGGGCCGCGATGGCCTCGCGCGGATTGGCCGTGGGGGACTTGGACGGAGACGGCGCGGCGGAGGTGGTGGTGGCGAATATGAACGCGGCACCGTCTGTGTTCAAAGTTGACGGGAAGCGGGGAGTCAGCCTGGGGATTCGCTTGGAAGGGACGCGGGGGAATCGAAGCGCGATTGGGGCGCGGGTCACCGTGACCGTCGCAGGCAAGATCCAGACGGAGGAGGTTCGTAGCGGCGGGAGTTATGGGTCGCAGCATGACTTCACATTGCTGTTCGGCTTGGGGGCCG
>JANODS010000934.1:0-1833 GCA_031412835.1 Acidobacteriota bacterium
CGGCTTTTGGGCGGGACGATGTCAGCGATGTGCAAGAAGTACGGTGAGGCGGAGGTGGACCCGAACGCGCCTTTTGAATCTCGGCTGCGCTGCCCGGATTGCTACGCGGGAATGCGGGTGGACGAGGCGGGGACCTTGCACTGTTTGGAGTGCGCATACACGGCACCGAATGAGGGCGGGGTTTACAACCTGATCCGTTCGCACGAGAAGAAAGAGCTGTACCCGGGTGATCGTTCCGACGTGATCGACTTCACTTTGCCGGGGCATGAGAGCAAGCTGCTGGAAGGCTGGTATGGCCTGGAAGGCGAGTATGGGAACAAGTATCGGTGGATCGGGGAGCGCGCGACGGCCATTTTGACGCCGGTCGACGCGGTGCCGAAACGGATCCGCATTCGCGGCCACGTCAGCGCCGATTTTCTGAAGCAGAGCAGCACGGCGACGATCAAAGTGAAAGTCAACGGCAAGTTAGTGACCGAGCTTTCGCCGGATCGGACGGGACTGTTTATTCTGGCCGCGGAGGTGCCCGATGCCCCGGAGTATCAGGTGGAAATACTGGCCGGACCGCTGTGGAAAGTGTTTAACGATGAACGGTCGTTCACGGTGACGATCAGTATGTTGCGACTAACGCCGCGTGACTAACTTCGTGCTGGTTTCCTGGTCGACAATTTCGATTTCGCCGAATTGCGGGTAGTAGACGGCAAGGCAGTTCGAGTTCAAAAGCACCGCCATCAGGCGGCCCATGAGCAGATAGGCTTCGTCGTCCGCGGCACCGGCTTGCAGGTCGATTGACCACCAGCCGCGATGGCGGCGGACGGCGGCCCCGACGTCGCCGGATTTCACCTTGCTCGCGAGATCTTCAACGAACATGCCGATGACCGACTGGATGATGAACGTTCGATTGTCCACATAGAGGCGCGGCCACTCAACTCGATAAGGGGTATCGGCCCAGGCCCGGGCGGCAGCGAGGGTGACCACATTCTCCGGCAGATCGCGATGGGTTTGCAGCAGGAGGACGATCGACACCAGGGGATCGCTGGCCGGCAACGCGAAGAGGCCTTTCAGCCAGGAAGCAAGACTCACGTTCTGATTGTAGAATATGGCCATGCGCCTAGCTCTGCTTTTCTTCGTTGCGGTGACCGCGCTGGCGCAGAAAAAATTCTGGGCGTTTCAGCCCTTGGAGCCTCAGGCCGGTTCGATTGACGCGATACTGAAGCCCGAAGGGACGGCGGTGGGGCAGGCGGCGTGGATTAGGCGCGTGAGCTTTTCGTTGACTGGATTGCCGCCGGTGGATCGGCCGGTGACAGACCGCGCGGCCTACGTCGACAAACTGCTCGCGAGCCCCCAGTATGGCGAGCGTTGGGCCAGGCATTGGCTTGACTTGATGCGCTACGCCGAGACGAACGGGCATGAGTACGACAACGATAAAAGCGATGCGTGGCGCTATCGGGACTACGTGATTCGGGCTTTGAACGCTGATCTGCCGTACGACCAGTTTGTGCGGGAGCACGTGGCCGGGGACCTGCTTGCCAAGCCGCGGCTGTCGGCGGATGGGGCCTACCTGGAGTCGCCGATTGCGACGAGTTCATGGTGGTTTGGCGAGATTCTGAATTCCGCAACCGATTCCGGCAAGTCGCGGGCGGACGCGGTCGACAACCAGATCGACGTGTTTTCAAAAGCGTTTTTGGGAATGACGGTGGCCTGCGCGCGGTGCCACGACCACAAGTTCGACCCGATTCCAACGGCGGACTATTACGCGATGGCGGGCGTGATGCACTCGACGAACGTGCGGGAAGCGGTGGTAGATTCGCCGAGCCGGCGGGCCGAGATCGCCGC
>JANODS010000935.1:0-6039 GCA_031412835.1 Acidobacteriota bacterium
TCAATGGCTTCCCCGCCATCTCGATGACCCAGCACGCGGCCAACAAGTTCGCGCAGTGGCTCTCGGCCAAAACCGGCCAATTCTATCGCCTCCCCACCGAAGCCGAGTGGGAACACGCCTGCCGCCTGGGCGATACCGAAGCTACCCCGCTCAATGACCGCTCCTGGTTCGTCGACAATTCTCCAGAAAGCTATCAACAGGTTGGCAAAAAAAAGCCCAACAAACTTGGCCTTTATGATATGCTCGGCAACGTCGCCGAATGGACGCTCGATCAGTACGACGAAAAGTCCTACGGCAAACCGCTGCCTCCTGAAGGATACGTTCTTTCCACCAAGCCCTACCCCCACGTTGCCAAAGGGGGCGCTTGGTCCGACCCCGCCCAAAAGCTCGGCTGCGGCCAACGCATCTGGTCCGACCCGCAATGGAAGATGCAGGATCCCCAACTGCCTAAGTCCATCTGGTACCTTACCGATGCTCAGTTCCTGGGCTTCCGTCTCGTCCGTCCGTTGAAGGTCCCCAGTGCTGCGCAGATGTTTCGTTATTGGAATAACGGCGTCGAGCGCGAATAGCGCCGTCGCCCCGCTCGAGCGGTTCGAGGCGGTCGAGCCCCACCTCGGCACTCTGGTCGCTATCACCGCCTACGCTCCTGACGTGGGCACCGCGCGTGCTGCATTTGCGCGCGCCTACGCCCGTATCGCGGGCCTCAACCAGATCCTCTCCGACTACCTGCCCACATCCGAACTGAACCAGATCGGTACCACGCCCCGCACGATCTCTCCCGAACTAGCCACTGTCCTGCGCGCCGCGCACGATATTGCGAAACGAAGCCATGGAGCCTTCGACATTACGGCCGGAGCGCTCATCCGTCATTGGCGCGAAACCCGGACATTTCCTCCCGCTAACCTCCGCGTCGGATTTCAGCATCTGCACCTGAGGGGTCGCCAAGCCTGGATCGACGACCCCGGAATTCGGCTCGACGTCGGGGCCTTGGGCAAAGGCTATATCGCCGACGAAGCGCTCAAGGCCCTCGGCCTACCTCGCGCCCTGATCGCCATCAGCGGCGATATCGTTTGCGGCGCTCCGCCCCCGGGCCAATCGGGCTGGCGCGTCCAGGCGGCGGGCCAAGTCTTCACCGTGAAGCACGCCGCCGTTTCCACGGCGGGCGACGCCGAACAGTTTACGCTCATCGACGGCCAACGCCACTCCCACATCCTCGACCCGCGGACCCGCCGACCCCTCATTACAAACCGCCAAGTTACCGTCATCGCCCCTTCCGGCCTCGTCGCCGATGCCCTCGATACAGCCATTTGCATCACCGGCGATGCCACCCTCACCCGCCACTATCGCCACGCCCGTGCCTATATTGTGTAAGGAATCGTTAGCCTGCCGTTCCTAATGCAGTGAACGTGTCCAACTCCAATCGACTCGCGACCTTCGAAGCTTGGCTCCAGCAATACGGTGCGATCCTGCATAAGATCGCTCGCTCCTACGCCAGCGCCACTGACCACGACGACCTGCATCAGGACCTCCTGATCGCTCTCTGGGAAGCGCTGCCCTACTATCGTTCTGACTCGAAACCCCAAACCTTCATCTATCGCGTAACGCTCAACCGTGCGCTCAACTGGACCCGCGCCCGCCGTCCCTACGTCGAGCTCCCGGACCTGCCCGCCCCATCGCGGGACCACGACCGGCTCGACCAACTCTACGGCGCTATCGCGCAACTTCCAGAGCTGGATCGATCCCTGATCCTGCTCCACCTCGACGGCCTGACTTACGCCGAAATCGCGCAGGTCCTCGGCCTGTCCGAAACCAACATCGGAGCCCGTCTGACGCGGCTCCGCCAACGTCTTAAGGAGACCTTGTCATGAACCTCGAACCCTACGAATCCGCGTGGCGCGACCAATCCGCCCCGCCGCCCGCAGCCCTTATCAACCGGGCCCTCCGCTCCCATCGCGGACGGATGGCCGTCCTCATGCTCGCCACCATCAACACGCTCGCCTGCTTGGTCGTCGCCTCGCGAAACGCTTCGTTCTCCCCCTTGACCCTCGCTCTACCGCTGCTGGCCATCGGAGTCCTCACAGTGCTCATTCGCCGCCAACTGCGCCTTCGCCAAGCGTGGCGCAACAGCACCTCCACCGTCTACGAGGCCATGACGCTATCCCTTCAGGACGTCAACCAGGAGTTCGCCAACCAAAAGACCCTTGGCGTCTATGCCGCCATCACTGTCCCTCTTTTTGCCGTTCTCCTTTACCAACTCAACGACGCCGGCAAGATGAATCAGAACGCTGTTGTCAGTCTCAGCCTCCTTTTGGCCGCCGTGATTTTGGTCAATGGAATCTTCATGTGGTACCGCCGCCGCTACAAGCTCATCCCGCGTCGGGACCAACTCCAGCGCATTGTGGCTCAGCTCCGTTAGAGCTGTGATACGGTGACCCTTGTATGAACGCACAACGAAAAATAGCCCTCGTCACCGGGGCCGGCAGCGGCATCGGTCGGGCTGTCAGCCTGGCTTTGCAGGCCGCCAACTATTCGGTCGTCCTTGCCGGCCGGCGCCAAACGGAACTTGAGGCCACCGCCGCGCTGGCCTCCGATACCGGTGGCGCCATGCTGCCCGTGCCCACTGACATCAGCCAGCCGGACCAGGTCGCCGGCCTTTTCGGTGCGCTGAAGGAAACCTTTGGACGCATTGACTTGCTCTTCAATAACGCGGGTATGGGGACGCCCGCCATGCCGATGGAGGACCTGACCTTTGAACAGTGGACCGCCGTGCTCGGCGTCAACCTAACGGGTTCCTTCCTGTGCGCCCAACACGCCATGCGGTTGATGAAAGCCCAGGATCCGCAGGGGGGACGCATCATCAACAACGGGTCGATCTCGGCGCATGTCCCGCGGCCCCACTCGGCTCCCTATACCGCTACGAAGCATGCCATCACCGGCTTGACGCGCAGCATCTCTCTCGACGGCCGCCCCTTCCGCATCGCCTGTGGCCAAATCGACATCGGCAATGCCGCCACGGACATGACCCAACGGATGACGACCGGGGCCCTGCAGCCGGACGGAAACATGCGGCCGGAACCCCGCATGGACGTCCGCTGCGTTAGCGATGCCGTGCTCTACATGGCCGGACTACCGCTCGAAGCCAACGTCCAATTCATGACGGTGATGGCGACCGATATGCCGTTCATCGGTCGCGGGTAGACCGCCACCGCCCGAAGAAGGGTGGTGGCGGTTGGCACCTAAAGGTGGAGAGATTCGACCCGGCACGTCGAACTAAACGCGCAGGAAAAGCTGGCGACGATACATCCACCAAAGAATCAGCCAGAAAACCGCAAGCACTGCGAAGCCCGACCAGAGCGGCGCTAATTCGGCTCCGGCGAATGCGAAGAAGCCGGCCCCCAGGTGGATTCGGAAGGAGCTCAGGACAAAGTCCTCCCACAGATGGGCGATCAGATACGCCGCAATCGAGTTCATGCCAATCACCACCAACGGAAACGCCCACCGTCGGTGGCCGCGGACGTCGATGACCCAGCTAAACCCAGCCAAAAACAGGAAACAGACCCCGCCGCTGAACAGCGTCCACGCGGGGGTCCAGATCCGTTTGACGATCGGGCAGATGCCCGCAAAGTGCAATAGCAATCCACCCGCGACACAAGCCGATCCCGCCAAGACAAACTGGCGGAGGGGCAGCGCGGGAGCGGACGCCCGCAGCCACCGGCCAGCCGCCAAGCCGAGAATCATTGTCCCCAGCGTTGGGACAAAACTGAGCGTCAAGTAACCGCCCCGATTCTCCAAAAACGGCGTTCGACGCGGGAATAGGTTCAGAAACCAGCGGTCAAACGCCGCACCGTAGTTGTCGGCTTTTTGCCAATGAGCTCCGAAGCCAAGCTCCGGTGGAAGCGGATAGAGCGCCCACACGAGCCAATAGCCGACCAGGATCACGCCCAGCGCTACCCACTGCCAACGCGGCGGGCGAAGGCCCAGGAGGAAGAGCAATGGGTACCCCAGCCCGATTTGCGTCAGCGTATCTTCAAACGTGAAATTGGTTTGGGGGCTGTGGGTGGAGCGGAGAAAGATTCCCAGTGCGACGAGCAGGAAGGCCCGCCAGCAAGTATGGATGAACATCGACGATTCGCTGGCACCCTTGGCCAGCCGACTCGCAATCGAGTACGGCAGTGCAACCCCGACCAGGAACGAAAACGAAGGCTGAATCATGTCGTGCAAGGAGCAACCCTCCCAGGCGACATGGGATTGATGATACGCGAGCGTCTGCCAAAACCAATTGTCCGGAAACGCTCGCACGATCTGCGAAAAGTGTAGGACCTCGGCCATCATCAGCAACATGACGAAACCGCGGTAAGCGTCCACTGCCTGATTACGAGCCGGGACGGAGTTCATTTCTTTGTCCGAATGCAGTAAACCGCCTTCTGGCTGCGAAGGTATAGATCACCCGATACGATGGCCGGGCTGGCGATGAATACCTCATCCTTCATCGTATTCGTCGCCAGCAACTCCATCTTGTCTCCCAGCTTGTAAACCAGCACATCGCCTTCTTCGGTCGAAAGGTATAGCTTGCCGTTGGCACCGACCAGCGAGGCCTTGAAGTTATACGGCTTCGGGAGCCGCTCCTGGAACAGCACGGCACCGGTGGCCGCGTTCAAACAACTGAGGAAGCCGTTGTCACTGACAAAGTACAGCCGATCATTCACGAGAACTGGTGAAGGGGTGTAGGAATTGGCTCGCTTGTTCTGCCACACCACCGCATCCGTCCCCGTTAGGTCACCCTTGCGGCCGAGGCGCAACGCCATCAGATTCGGATCGCGATGTCCACTCATTACATAAACGATCCCTTTCGCTGTCACCGGTACCGGGATCACATTGGTCCCCAATCCGGCGCATTCCCAAATCAGTTTTCCGGTGGCGAATTCGTAGGACCGAACCTTGTTACTCGCCGCGACAACAATCTGCTTCACGCCCTCATGGGTTACAACCAGCGGTTGTGCCCAGGCGCTCGGTTCGTCGCGGTCCACCTTCCACAACTGTTTGCCGGTTGTCTTATCCAACGCGAGGAGATACGAGCCCTCCTCCTGGTCAAACCCCAGGAGAACCGTGTTCTCGTGGAGGACCGGGGCGGTTCCTTCGCCGAAGGACAGCCGCATCTTCATCGGGGCGAACGCTTTCTGCCACGCTGGTTTGCCGTCCATTGTGTAGACGAATAGGCCACGCGAACCAAAGAAGGCATAAACGTGTTTCCCATCGGTAACCGGGCTATTCGAGGCAAAACTGCCGTAGCGGAAGTGGTATCCCTCATGGGGCGTAGCTTTGGTAGCCTCCCGCTCCCACACGACTTTGCCGTCCTTCCGGTTCAAACACATCACCACAAACCGGTGAGGAACGTTTGCGCCAAATCCGCCGCCCGGCCCTCCTCGACGCGCGCCGCCGCCGCTGCCACCCGGTGCGCTTAGCTCGCCTTCTGGAATCGCCGTCGTGAGGAACATCAAATCGCCGTAAACCACGGGCGACGAGTGTCCCCGACCCGGGATATTCGTCTTCCAGGCGACGTTCTCGCTGTCGCTCCAGGTTAGCGGAGCCTCGCCGCGAGCCATGCCGTTTTCGAAGGGGCCGCGCCAACTGGACCAGTCGGCCTGCAAGAGGAGTAGAGCGAGCGAGAATATCATTCCCTGATCCTAGCGCAACCTTATTGGGCCGAGCGACATCCTATCCGTTCAAACCAAACTTGGTTTTCATCTCGCCGGCTGTGATCTGGGGATTCCGCAGCGTCATCTCCGCATCGTAGTTCTCCCAGGTTCCGCCGGGCGACCGCACCGAGATTAGCCGGTTCATGTACGACCCGCCAGGATAGCCCACCGCTTCCTCGGTATATTCAATCTGCAACCCGGACGTTTGCAGTCCCAACGCCGAGAGCGCCGACCGCAGAGCGGTCATTCCCGGATGGCGGTCGGTGTTCACCTGCGGCCCGGTCGTAGTCGCCGCTGGCGGAGCGGGCGTGGTTGGCCGCGCGGCCGGAGGTGCCGTTGGAGG
>JANODS010000936.1:0-2990 GCA_031412835.1 Acidobacteriota bacterium
GCAAATGCCCCCAAAGGCTGATTCTGAAATCGATCTCGCATCGACTCCATTAGCTCAATGGCAAAACTTGACCCGGCCAAATGGTCGTCCAGATAAATCGAAAGCGGATCACTCATTGATTTCTCTCTCTCTCTCTCTCTCTCTCTCTCTAAGTCTGTACGCCGAGAGATCACCAACACTTGCACCAGTATAGTCGGGCCGAGAACGCGGAGAATCCATCTCAATAGAACGGGCGATTCTTCGCTGGCCGCCGGCGATGTAGGACATAACCCTGACGCTCACGCGGGGCGTGCGATTGGTGGGGTTGGCGGTGAGCAAATTTTCCAAGTATTGCTGGTGGACATCGGTTCGGATGCGGTCGTCGATGGAAAGGGGCGGGACGATCTGGCGGGAGGCAGAAAACAAAAAGGCCGCCCCTTGCGGGAGCGGCCTCAAAGGTTTGGATGCGGATTGTTTGGTTACCAGATCAGGCGGAACGCCAAAGTGACGGTTCGCGAGTTGGTATCGGTGTCCTGGTAGTAACCGAAGGTCTGAGGAGCTGCCAGGGATACGCCGGGGCGGCTGAACTGGGTGTTGTTAAAGAAGTTGAAGAACTGGCTTTGGAGCTGGAACTTCACTTTCTCCGTGATGGCGAAATCCTTCTGGATCGTGGCGTCGTACTGGGTGAGTCCGTTGACTCGGGCGACGTTCCGACCGAAGGTGCCGAAGTTGCCGACCAAGGGTTGATCGAGGCCGGAGGTAACGGTCTTGAACTGAGCCGCGGTGACGGTTCCGGGGTTGGGTTCGAATTTCAAATTGAGTGGGCCGATGAGGTTGGGCCGGACCGCGCCGCCACCGCCGAGGAGGGTGGGATCGGGCAGCGTGAGACGGGGGCCGCCGAAGAGGCCGATGGGAGTTCCGCTTTGCATCTGGAAGATGCCGGAGAGGTTCCAGCCGCCGATGACGGTTTTGACGAAGCGGTTGGAGCCGGTGAACTTCGGCAAGTCGTAGCTATGAGTGAAGACGAACCGGTGGGGAACGTCGAAGCCCGAGACAGCGCGGTTATCGCGGTTGTTGAAGGGGTTCTGTTGGGCAGGGGTATCTCCGGCGACGACGTTTAGGACGTCGGAGACGTCGTCGATCGACTTAGACCAAGTGTAGGCCGCGGTGAATCCAAGCCCGCTCCGGAAGCTCCGGGCGAGGTAGGCCTGGTAGGAGTGAAAGTTCGAGTTTGCCGACGACTCGTTGAGAGTGACGCCGGTGAACCGAGGATCGATGCGGTTAGTGGTGCCGGTGGGCGGTGCATTGAGGCCGGCGTTTAGAGCCAGGAAATCCGTGCGGCGGGCGGTCTCGTCAGCCAAGGAGGTGGCTGGAATGAGGAGTCCGGGGCGGATGGTGTTGATGGGGCGAGACCGTTGCAAGAAGTTGCTTTTGGTGCCGACGTAGCCCATGCGGGCGAGGAAGCCGTTACCGAGTTGACGTTCGATATTCAAACTCCACTGCTGGGTTTGCGGGTTCTTCATCGCGTAGTCAACTGGGGAGATGCCGCCGAAGTTTCGGACGGTGGTTCCGAAGTTGCCGACGGTGGCGCGACCGGTCTGTTGGAATGCTGAGTTGCCGGCGACAAGATTGGCGAAAGAGTTGGAGCCCGTGAAGTCGGTCGTGGAAAAATTGTACATGAACGGAGGAGCGAAGCGGAGGTTGGTGATGGGATTGAGGAAAATGAAGTCGTACGCCCAGCCGTAGCCACCGCGGACGCTCCACTTGCCGGAATTGCCGGGGCTCCAGGCCATTCCTAAGCGAGGGGCCCAATTGTAGTTTGTGTTGAAGGCGGTAGGGGTGACTTCGATCGAGCCAAGGGCACCGGTACCGGCACCGCCGAGAGCAGCCTGCTTATCGAGATTGAGGTTCGAAAGAAGGTTATTGACCTCCGAGACACCGCCCGCGACTTCGAGGCGAACGCCGAGGTTGAGGGTGAGGTTGCGGCGGATGCGCCAGTCGTCTTGCATAAACATGCCTTGATTTTTCAGACGGTTGCCGCGAATGGAACCGCCAAAGCGCTGGGAGTACAGAACCGGAACGCCGAGCTGGAACTGTTCAAAGTTAGCGAAGGTAAACTGGCCGCGGGTGTTGGAATCGAAGACGGAGTTGGCTTGAATGCGTTCGAAATTGTAGCCACCTTTGAGCGTGTGGGAGGCGAAGGTCTTCGTGAGAGTCGTCAGGGAGTTGAAGACATTCTGGGTGCGTCCCTGGGGGAGGCCGGCCCACGAGCCGAGTTCGGCAAGGCCGTTTTGGAAGCCGACCGAGGCGGCTCCGATTGGCGATAAGGGGGTGAAATTCGGGGTCGTCCGGAGGAAGCCGCCGAGTTGGTTGAGGACCAGGGTGGGCGAGAATACGCGGGTGTAACCGAGGGTGATGGACTGGGGCCGATTGGTGGAGCTAGCTCCGTTCACCGGGAGGTTCGAAGAGATGAAGGTGAGCCCCGGGCTTTTCTGCTCGACGTCCTGATAGGCATAGCGGCCCCAGAGGACGTCGTTGGAGGTGATATTGTAATCAATCTTCCCGGAATAGGCGATCGAGTCGGTGCCGAGGGGCGCCGGATTAGAGACGGTTCCGGAATCAGACGCGGTTCCTTGTACGGCTTGGAAGAGGGTCCGGGCAGCGGGATTAGTGATGCCGGCCACTTGGGCGTTGGTTGGGACCACCGCGATGCGGGTTCCGCCGGAGCCACGAATTTTCTGCTGCTCGTAGGTACCGAGGTAGAAGAGCTTGTTGGCGACAATCTTGCCACCGACGACGCCGCCCCAATCGTTATCGCGGAGGATGGCGGCTTTGCCGGTGCGGTCAAAGTAGTCGCGGGCGTTTAATTTATCGTTGCGGAAGAACTCGAAGAGGCGGCCGTGGAAATCGTTGCTGCCGCTTTTCGTAATAATCTGGTACTGGGAGCTTCCGTTGCGTCCATATTCGGCGCTGAAGTTGTTAGAGATTACGTTAACTTCTTTGATGGCGTC
>JANODS010000937.1:0-1465 GCA_031412835.1 Acidobacteriota bacterium
GCGCTCGTAAAAATCGTAGTTGCCGGAGTAGGTGATGATTTCGCCGGAGTCGATTTCGGCGATCTTCGTCACGAGGCGGTTCATGAACTCGCGGTCGTGGGAAGTCATCAGGAGCGAGCCTTGATAAGCGCGGAGGAACGATTCAAGCCAGATGATGGATTCGAGATCAAGATGGTTGGTCGGTTCGTCCATCAGCAATACGTCAGGGCGGCCGAGGAGCACGCGGGCCAGGGCGACGCGCATTTTCCAGCCTCCGGAGAGCGCGCCGACGTCGCCATCGATCTGATCGTCCTTGAAGCTGAGGCCATGCAGAACCTCGCGAGCCTGGGCTTCGAGCGTATAGCCGTTCAGGTGCTCGTACTCTTCCTGTACCTCGCCGAAGCGCTCGAGGATCTTGTCCATCTCGTCGAAGCGGGCGGGGTCTTCGAGAGCCTGTTGCAGCGATTCGAGTTCGTGGTGGAGGTCGCCGACACGACCGGAGCCGGCGATGGCTTCGTCGAGAACGGAACGGCCCTTCATGTCATCAACTTCCTGGCGGAAGTAGCCGATCGTGAGCTTTTTGGGAACTGTGACGTCGCCTTCGTCGGGCAACTCTTCGTTGACGATCATGCGGAACAGGGTGGTCTTGCCGGCACCGTTGGGGCCGACGAGGCCGACCTTATCGCCCGGATTGAGCTGGAAATTGGCGTCGACAAAGATTAACTGCTTGCCGTACTGTTTGTTGAGGTTGGAAAACGCGATCATCCGAACCTCCAAGCTAGCAGAGTTAGGGGGGCAGGCGGCTGAGAAGTTCGCGGGCTTGCGCGTTTCCGGGGTGGAAACGTAGCAAGCGGAGGAGGGTTGCGCGGGCGGCGGATGGGTCGCCGCGCTGCGACTGCGCGAGGGCGAGATTGAGGCCGGGGCCGGACAGGCCGGGGTAGCGGGCGAAGACGTCCTGCCAGCGGGCGAGGGCGGCGGCGGCCTCGCCGTTTTGAAACTCGTAGATGGCGAGGTTGGCGGCGGCTGTGGGTTCGCTCGGGTTCAACTTGAGGGCGCGGCGATAGAGAGCGGCCGCTTCGGGACCGCGTCTGGCGCGGTCATAGAGTTGGCCGAGTTGGGTCAGGACCGCCGCGTCCTTGGGTTCGATTTTTTCGAGGCCGGCGATGGTGGGGCGGGCGAGGGCGAGTTCGCGGGCGGGGGCGGGGGCGGGGCCGGGCCAGAAGAGGCGGAAGGGCTTCGGTTGTGGCTTGGCGCCGATGCGATGGTTCGTGAAGGCGACGTGGGCATCGGTGCTTTCGGCTTTGGGCATGTGGCAGGTGGCGCACTGGGGGCCGCGGCCGCACTTGTCGAGTGTGTGGCAGGTTTGGCAGGCGTTGGGCTTTAGCCCCCCGTGGGGGTCGTGGCAGGTGACGCACCAAAGTTTGTCGCCCGCGCCCTGCTTGCAGGCGCTTTCCGAAAGCTGTTCGACGTGGTCGGTGGCGTTGTT
>JANODS010000938.1:0-1773 GCA_031412835.1 Acidobacteriota bacterium
CCGGAGCCTTCCGCAACACCAGATACAACGTAACCGTATGCGCATGACTATCCACCCGCTTCCCGTCCACCGCCGTAATCACGTCCCCCTCTTCCAACCCGTGCAACTCCATCGACTTCGCCGTACTCGACACATACTTCACCCTGCTCGCAAACCCCTCCGTCGGCAACCCCATCGCAACCTTCTCCTCCGCGCTCAACGGCCGGTCATCGAAGAAAAACCGCGGCTCCACGCTCGACTGCCGAAACTTCGTATCCGTCAGCCACCACCGCACCGGCAACGCAATCGCCAACGGGACCATCGCCCCACCCCGCTCCACCGTCACCTTCGCCACACTCGCCGTCCGAGGCGTCTCGTTGTACCGATGCTGCACGTCCCCAAACGTCCAAACCGCCTTCCCCTCCCACTGCGCAATGCGATCCCCCGCCTTCATCCCGGCCGCCCCGGCCGCCCCCGTCGCGTCCTTCACCACCAACCCCTTCGGCACATCAAGAGTCACCCCGATCACCTTCAAATCCGGCGACCGAAACAGATGCTGCAACTTGTCCAACGTCCCGTCCTGCTGCCGATGCAGATTCTGATAATCCCCAATTAAATGGCACTCCACACACTGGTTCTTCGCAAACGTCCGCTCGACAAGAAGCGAATAGTTCTTCGGAAAATCCGCCTCCGGCCGAACCGTCGCCGTCGGTCGCTTCGCGTGCAACTCCAACCCCTTCGCCGCCGCCAACGTCAAGCTCTCCAAGTTCAAATAAGCGTCCGGCGAATTCGAATCTCGCCCCCCGTACCGCATATAAATCTGCTCATCCGCGTTCAACAAATAGAAGTACAACGTATTGTTCCGATCATGCTCAAACAGCCCAATATCAATCGTGTCCATCCGCGTAATCCGCACGCACACGTACTGCCGCAACAGCTTGCCCAACGGAGAATCTTTCGGTGACAGCACAACCTGTGCGTCAAAAACCCTACCGTTCGTTCAAGGCTCGCACCGAAACTCCAGGAAGATCGGCTTTCCCGTCGCCTTCGCCGTCTTCACCGCCTCGGCATAATTGTCCAGCCACACGATATCATCGTCCTGACCCATGGCCATCGCGGCCAAACCCAAAATCAGCAGCAAAAATCGCATAATCTAACCCAATTGTAGCAATATGCCTATCCGCCTCTCCGCCTTCCCCAAGTGCTATCTTGACGCCATTGCCGGCGAACGCTCCATGTCCGTCTTCGACTGGATCACCATGGCCCGCCCCCTCGACGCAGACGGCCTCGAAATGTACGAGGGCTTCTTCACCTCCCTCGAACCCGCCTACCTCGATTCCGTCGGCGAAGCCATCTCCACCGCCGGCTTCTCCATGCCCATGCTCTGCTGCTCCCCGGACTTCACGAACCCCGACCCCGCCGCCCGCCGCCGCGCCGTTGACCACCACGCCGCCCTCATCGCCGTCACCCGTCGCCTCGGCGGACGCGGCGCCGTCTGCCGGGTCCTCAGCGGCCAACGCTATCCCGAAGTCACCCGCGAACATGGCCTCCACTGCGTCGTCGAATGCATCGAAGCCCTCCTCCCCGTCGCCCGCGAATACGACATCGTCCTCGGCCTCGAAAACCATTACAAAGACGGCTTCTGGCGCTACCCCGAATTCGCCCAGAAAAAAGACGTCTTCCTCGAACTCCTCGACCTCATCCCCGACACCGAAAACTTCGGCGTCCAGTACGATCCCTCCAACGCCCTTGTCGCCGGCGACGACCCCATCGAACTCCTCGAACTCGTCGCCC
>JANODS010000939.1:0-8363 GCA_031412835.1 Acidobacteriota bacterium
TCGCCCAGATGATCGACCACGGCTTCATCTTCAACGGCCCCCACTGGGAGTTCCAGGACTCCCCCCTCCAAGGCCTCTACTTCCGCCACGAAGTCTATCGCTCCGTCCAATCGCTCGACGCCTTCGAACCCTGGCTCGAACTCGTGCGCCATTTCCCTGACGAGATCCTCGATCAAACCGCCCGCCAAATACCTGAATCCTGGGTCCCCGGTGACGAACGTTCGCGCCTCGATGACCTTCTCGTATCCTTGCAGCGCCGCCGCGGACGCGTCTCCGAACTCATCTCCGCCTGCGTCGGTGCTCGCGTCAATCCCTTTCCCCATTGGGGAGAATCTCATCGCACAGCATCTTGGCGGTAATCGGCGCCAGCAGAATCCCGTTCCGAAAGTGCCCATAGGCGTCCCAAATCCGGCTCTCGCCCCGCCGACCCACCACCGGCTCTCCCGTCTCTGATCCCGGTCGAAACCCCACCCACGCCTCCTCCACCGCCACCCCCCGCAATTCCGGCACCATCGCCTCGGCCGCCTCACGGATCTCCTCCACCGCCGCCGCGCGCACCGACCGCTCAAACCCCGCCCGCTCCATATCCGCGCCGGCGATCGTCTCCCCGGTGCCCCGTTGCAAAACGTAAAAGTGCCCCTGCCGGACGATCCGAGTCAAGCTCCCCGGCGGCATCCCATACCGAATCAAATGGCCTTTCACCGGGAACCCACCCGGCGCCCAAGCCCCCGTCGACCACACCACCGTTCCCTCCTCCGGCGCGCTCACCGCCACTCCCTCCCGATAGGTAACGTCCAACCCCTCCCCCGCCGCCCGCAGCGCCGCCACCACGTCCCGCGGATTCACCACCGCCTCATCGGGATACCACCAACGGCCCGATGCCATCCGCTCCACCTGAATCCCCATCTCCCGCTGAGCCCTCACCCGTCGCTCCATCTCCTCCTCATCTCCCGAAATCTCCTCCGCCCCACAGATCCGAAAATCGATCCGCCGCCCCGTCGTCGCCTCCAACTCCCGCACGAACCCGGGGTACATCCGCAAACTCTCCATCCCCAGCTTGCCCCACCGAGACTCCACCGCGAACTCTCCCCCCGGTGCCAACATTCCCGCCCCCGCCCAACTCGCCTCCCCCCCAATCCGCCCCTGGTCATATACCGTCACCAGCGCCCCGCCCTGCGCCAATCGCCACGCCGCCGCGCAACCAATGATCCCGCCACCCACCACCGCAATCTGCATCTCTAACTATAGTAAAGCGGTTACAATCGGAGGATGCATCGCACCCTGCTCTATAACGACGAGCTGCGCGACTCCTCCGATCGCTTTCTCTCCCCCGGCCAAGTCGGCGTCCTCAACGGTTGGGGCGTCTTTTCCACGCTCCGGGTCCTCAACGGCGTCCTCTTCGCCTTTGAACGCCACTGGGCCCGCATGGCCCGCGACGCCGCCCGAATGCATGTCCCCCTCCCTGCCTCTCCAGACGCTCTCTACGAAAATCTCCTCCGCCTCGTCGCCGCCAATAGCGCGTCCAACTCCACCCTCCGCGTCGCCATCCTCCGCAACACCGGCGGTGCCTTCGACGCCCCGAACCAGTCCCGTCCCTACGACATCATCGCGTTCACCAAGGACCTCGCCAACTGGGGCCCCGGGGCCCGCCTCGCCTGGAAGCCGAACGCCCGCCACGGCGCCAACGAATTCGCCGGCGCGAAAATCACCGCCTGGGCCCAAAATCTCACCTGGTACGAAGAATCCCGCCAACGCGGCTACGACGAAGTCGTCCTCCTCGACGAACACGGCCGCGTCAGCGAATGCACCTCCGCCAACCTCTTCGCCATCTTCGGAAATACCGTCGTCACCCCGCCCCTCGACGCCGGCTGCCTTCCCGGCATCACGCGCGAAATTCTCCTCGAACGGATCCAACTCGCCAATGTAGCGATTACCGAACAGCACCTTCTGCCCCGGCAACTCGAAGAGGCGGACGCCGTCTTCATGACCTCCTCCACTCGCGAGCTCCATCCGGTGCTCGAAATCGAAGGGCTCCAACTCCGGAAGTCCCCCTCGTGCCTCCCCCTCCTACGGCAGGCATTCCATCAGCATATGGAGCACTATCTCCCCCGGTGCGGTAGCGTGTAGTACTTAAGTTTGAATCACTCAGCATTTGGAGCAACAAATCACGGGGAATTTAGTAAGATGAAGCGTAGTTAAGATGTTGATCACGTGTTCCCGCTGTGGATCAGAAACGGTGCGCACCTCCCGGTCGCGCTCGCTCTCCGGCAAGTTTCTAAACTTGCTGGGGATCGCCGCGTTCCGCTGCCAGAACTGTGACCATCGTTTTCGCGCCAGCATTTGGCGGATTCGCCAGGCATTCTACGCCAAGTGCGACCGGTGCCACCGGATGGACCTATCGAAGTGGAATACAGATCACTACAATCCGCCGCTCGGCACCCGGATTGCCGTCGCCTGCGGTGCCAAGGCGGTCCGATGCGAGTACTGTCGCCATAATTTCTGGAGCTTTCGACGCGTCAAAGTGGTCTTCAGCCTGCTAAAACGCTACGAACGCAGCCCCATCGTCTTTGATAGTGCCGATGAGGAATTCCCTCCGGAGCTACCGGCGATCGAGCCGCAGGATCATCCCGTTGTCGGTGATGGCCCAGAGGTTCCCGTCCGGAGCGGCAGCTAGCTTCACGTCGCGAGCAGTCGCCCGGTAGTCGACCTCGTGGTTCACCGCCTTTCCCACCACGTTCTTCGTGTCGATCGGCACTTCCCGAATCACCACGCGGCTCGGCAGCTTTAAGCTGCGCAGGCCGTTCGGCTCAATCCCGGCTAAAATAATGGATCGGTTCGGAAGGTACGCGATATCCATCACGGCGTGCTCCTTCTGGCGATAGACCGGGCTCATCTTGCCCGTTCGAAAGTCGATCTGGTCCACCTCCGCGGGCACCTCGAAACTGTCTTCGAATCCTATCAGCGCCAGCGCAAAGCCCGCCGGGTCAATAATGATCCGACTCACCATCCCGAAGATGGAAGCCGTCGAAACCTTCCACGTATCCCCGCTATCCCGGGTCTCCGCCATCATCACCAAGTTCGGCACGCTCCGCCGCTGCGCCTCCCGCTCTGGCTCCATCCACGGAGGGAAAATTCGGCGGTCATCCCGGCGAGGTGGCCGACTCGTCCCCGCCACCATGCCCACCCTGCCCCCAAAGCCAATCGTATGGAAAGCCGCGTACTCCGGCTTGGCTTCGATCTCTTTCGTAATCGCCAGCGGCGTCCAAGTCTTGCCCCCGTCCTTGGTCTCCCAGATGGATTTCTCAGCGCCCGCCGCAAAACCGCGGGTCGACGAATTAAAGTGAAGGACAAAAATCCCCTTCTGCCCAGAAACCTTCCGCCAAGTCCGCCCCGCCTCTTCGCTCAGCCAAACGCCCTTCTCCGTCGCGATCCAACAAGCCGAATCGTTCACGCAACTAATCGCCGTGGGAACATCTTTCAGCGGCACCTTCTCCCACCGCTTGCCCCCGTCTCCGGTCACAATCGCGACAGGCTTCACCCGACCGCCCTTCTCCGTCAGCACCCCAATCGCGATGCCGCGCCGATCAGACGGAAACACAATCTGCACCAGCGTCAGCGCCGAATCTTTCTCGTCGTGAAAGTACGCAACGTTCCACTTATCGGCGGCCACCGCCGCCATCGCGCCCAGTAAAAATCCGAAAAATAGTAGACGCCCTCGCATCATCCCCTCAACGCGGTTACTCTTCCCGCCAGCACACTCTCCAGCGATACCGACCGCTCAATCGTTTCTTTGTCCATCCGCGCCAGCAACAACAAACAACCCACCTGCTCCCCCACGGTCGTCAACAGCTCCATCTCATCCCCCGTGTACGCATGCGTCTCCCGGTGCTGCACGTTAATCACGCCCACCACCTTGCTCCGCGCCATCACCGGCGCGGAAAGAAACGCCTCAAACGTATCCGCTTCCAACTCCGAAAAGGTCTTGAACCGAGGGTCGCTGTAAGCGTCCTGCGAAATCGCCAGCAGCCGACGCTCCCGCGCCACCCACCCGGTCAATCCCTCGTTCAGGCTAAGCCGCACCCGTCCCAGCGCTTGTTCAGGCGCATTGTTGGAAGCACACAGCACTAACTCTTTTCCTTCCAGTAAATAGACAAGACACGAGTCACAAACCGTGAACTCTTGAATCAGCCTCACAATGGAGTTCAGCACCTGCTGCAGCGTCGCTTCGCTCGCCATCAACCGGCTAATTCTCTGAAAGAGCCGCAACTGTTGCTCTGTGCGCGCCAGCCGCTGTTCCAAATCTTTCCACTTAGACACTGCTCTGATTATCCTCTACAATCGGTAGCTACGGTCGATGGCTTCTCCTCACGAAGATTATTTACGCTTCCATCACCGGCGCTACCACTTCCTCCTCCAAACCGTCCAGCGGGTCGAGAAGGGTCAGTCGAGTTGTGAACGCATCCTCGATATCGGCCTCTCCCATCAAACTCTCCTCTTCCAACAGTCCTTTCCACAGGCCGCCGTCGATACCGTAGGCTATTTTGACCACCGTTTCACGGGCCAAATGCGCGGCCAACACATCAACTTCGACCTCAACCATGCCGCCGACGCCGCGGCTTGGCCCGTCCTCGAACCCTACGATATCGTCGTCATGGCCGAAGTCATCGAGCATCTTCATATCGCCCCCTCCCAAGTTCTTGCCTGCGTGGCTTCCTGGCTCCGTCCCGGCGGCTCGCTCGTGCTCCAAACCCCCAACCCCATCAGCCTGGGCAAACGCCTCGGCATCCTCATCGGCCGCAGCCCCTTCGAGATCATTCGCGAGGATCCCACCAACCCCGGCCACTTCTGCGAGTACACCGTCTCCGACCTCAAACGGCTTGCCCGCCAAGCCAAGCTCGACGTCACCGGCCTCTGGCTCCAAAACTACTTCGGCCCCACAAACTTCCTGTACAATTTGGCCTGCGCTCTCCTGCCTGGTCAGCTCCACGACGGCATCACGATAACGCTGAGGAAGCCCCACCTATGACTCGCCGCCAACTCCTCCACGCTCTCCCTCTCCTCGCAAGTGCCGCCCCCCGCCGCCCCCTCAACGTCATCTTCATCCTCGCCGACGACCTCGGCTGGCGCGATACCGGCGTCTACGGCGGCACCCTCTGCGAAACCCCGAACATCGATCGCCTCGCCGCCCGCGGCATGCGCTTCACCCAAGCCTACGCCGCCTGCCCCCACTGCTCCCCCACCCGCGCCAGCATCCTCACCGGCCAATGGCCCGCCCGCCTCGGCATCACCACCCCGAACGCCCATCTTCCCCAAGTCGTCCTCGAACAGAAAATCGTCGACTCCGCCCCGCCCGCGCTCCGCGCCCTCCAGGCCAACACCAAAACGCGTCTGCACACCGACTACTTCACCCTCGCCGAGGCCTACCGCGAAGCCGGCTACGCAACCGCCCACTTCGGCAAATGGCACCTCGGCCGCCCCCCCTACGACCCCGTCAATCAAGGCTTCGACGTCGACCTACCCCACACCCCCGGCCCCGGTCCCGGCGGCGGCTATCTCGGCCCCTGGGCCTTTTGGCCCAACCAAGGCACCCCCGGCGAACACATCGAAGATCGCATGGCCTCCGAGGCCGCCAACTACATCGCCGCCCACAAGGCCAAGCCCTTCTACATGAGCTACTGGGCCTTTTCCGTTCACTCCCCCTGGCAGGCCAAGGCCGCTCTCATCGACAAGTATCGCGGCCGCATCAAGCCCGATTCGCCCCAGAGGAATCCCCTCTACGCCGCCATGGTCGAAAGCCTCGACCAAGCCGTTGGACGCCTCTCCGACGCCGTCGACGCCGCCGGACTCCGCGACCAAACCATCTTCGTTTTCTTCTCCGACAACGGCGGCGTCCACTGGCCCTTAACCAAACCCGGCCTCATGTCGCCCGAGTTCGAAGGCATCCCCGCCACCAGCAACGCCCCCCTCCGCGGCGGCAAAGCGACTCTCTACGAAGGAGGCACGCGCGAGCCTCTCATTGTCGTCTGGCCCGGCCACACCAAGCCCGGCAGCGTCAGCACCCAACTCGTGCAGAGCGTGGATTTTTACCCCACCCTGCTCGCCATGACCGGCCACAAGCCCCACCCCGATCTCACCCTCGACGGCATCGACCTCCGCCCCGCCCTCGCCGGCAAGCGCCTTAAACGCGATACGCTCTATTGCCACTTCCCCCACTACACCCCCCTCACTGGCAACACCCCCGGCACCTGGGTCCGCAAGGGCGATTGGAAGCTCATTCGTTTCTATTGCGAAAATCCCGACCAGTCCGACAAGCTGGAACTCTATAATTTAGCTTCCGATATTGGCGAATCGAAGAATCTCGCCGCCGCCGAACCCGGGCGTGTCGTCGAACTCAACGCGCTCATCGACCAGTTCCTAAAGCGGACGAGCGCCGCCGTCCCCCGGCCCAACCCGGCCTACCGCGCCGCCCGCTAGGCTTCGCTTGATCCAATCCGCGATGGGGTTGCCGCGTATTGGATATGAACATTTGCCGCCTCCTGCTGCTTTCCGCCCTCGCCCTCGCGGCCGAGCAAACTGCCTCCCACAGCCTCATCGGCCACTGGACCAACGGGCGCCTCTCGACGATTCAATACCGGGATGTCTACACCGGCGTCGCCAAGCCCCCCTCCGGCAACCATTTCGCTTACGAGTTTCGCGCGGATGGCACGTACACCTTCACCGGCCTCATGCAGAACACAGTCTACAACTGCACCTCCACCATGTTCGGCGAAGAGTCCGGCACCTACGAACTCAACGCGGCTAGGTCGGAGGTCGCCCTCCATCCCCAAAAGAACCCGTTCCGCATGACCAACTCCTGCGCCCCTTCCGCAAACCGCGAAGCCCCCGGCAAACTCAACGAACGCAGCTATCGCTTCGTCATCAATGGCAGCCAGCTCGAACTCACTGCCCCTTCCGACCGCACCGTCCAAACCTTCCTCCGCCAGCCACCCCGCTAGTCGGTGAACAAGCCGGCTCTTGTCAACAGCTCGCAACTCGTCTAACGGATTCAGCCCCGTCAACCCACCATGCGACTTAACAATGCGATACGTCGAGATTCACAAGCTAAGTCCGCCCTCACCACGCTAGACTCTCGTCCTCCGCGTTGCCAAACTCACCCATCACCAGTTAGTCGTTCCCATCGGCGGCGATTCTCCTCGCAGCCTCCGCCCATCCGGCGCGCACCTCGCGAGCCGGCCGACGCAACACCAGCGCGTCGCCTTCGACAGTCATCTCCGCCCCCGTCTCTCCGCTCAATCCCAAGTGGATCAGAAGTGGCTTCGGGATCACCACTCCGTGTGAGTTACCGATCTGCCGAATGTCCACTTGCAGGGACTTCTTCGCGATAACTAAGGTTATTACGAAAAACCCGCCGTGCCGAACATCATACCTTGGAGCGTTCCAACCATGGAGGTGTCATGACGAAACTGATCTTGGCGAGCTGGGCCTGCGGCGCACTCGCCTGGGGAGCGGACTTCCCGGGTGCCCAATGGGAAAAAGCACAGCCGGGCGGGATGGTCCGAGCCTCTCCTGCAAGCCGTCAGGAACTTCACCGCGACCAAGAAAACCGCCGCGATGATAATCGCACAGGACGGCCGCGGTCGATCCGCAAAGCCTCTTGAGCGCTCTTTACGGCATCCATGTCGCCGAAGGGCATATCGACCTCGGCAAGACCCTCCAAGATCTCGGCATTGACGACACCCCTCCCGTGCTGACGACCGAGGAGAAGCAAGCTACCAGCCTCGACCTGCTCCGCGCTCGCTCCGGCGTCTACCAAATACCCGAACTACGTCTTCTCGATGAGCGCTCGCGAGAGGGCTGGCTTCGGATATCTCTACCTGCGCCAGGGTCAGTGGCGAGATCGGCAGGTGGTTCCCGCTCGGCGGGTCACCCGTAGCGTCATGGCCTATTCGGTCGCCCCGGCAGTCCCGCGATCGGCTATGGCCTCCTCTGGCAGACGACGGACTGGGGCTACGCCGCCATGGGCAATGGCGTGCACGTACATCGCCGTAATTCCCAGCAACGGCCTCGTGGTCGTCCATCGCGTGCTGTACGAACTTCCCAGGGAGGATGTCGTCTCCTATCGCGATATCGATGCGATGATCCGCTTGATCATTGCCGCGGCATCCCTTGACACACGGCCCCTCTTCGTTTATAAATGAGTATGCACTCACATATCGACTTCGGGTACCCCGCCTTTATCACCTACGGCCACCTCCTCGTCACCCTCGTCGCCCTCCCCCTCGCCCTCCTCGCCCATCGTCGGAAGTGGTCCCGCTGGATCCTCCTCCCCGCCCTACTCCTCACCCTCTGGTCGCTCACCTCCT
>JANODS010000940.1:0-14446 GCA_031412835.1 Acidobacteriota bacterium
ATCAGCGCCGGGGTTTCGGCCACGTGATCGCCGATGCGGCCATAGCCCTGCACCACCAACGCACCGTAGGCAGCCGCGTCCACGGCGTCGTAACTCTCGCCTGGCGGCACGGTAAGTTCCTTGGCGGAGAACCACGGGGAACCGTAGACGATCCATTTCTCGTGCGTCCCAGCCTGGCGCGGCGCACGATAGAACCGGCGCTTGAACGCCGGGTCCGTATTCGCGTCCCAATCGATCCAGTCCAAAATGTAGTCGATATCGTGCCGATGCTCGGGCGGCAAATCTTTCACGAGCATCTCCCACGGCAGGCTGTAACCGTTGCACTGCGCTTCAAACATAGCCCCGGTGTCCGAGGCCCGCTGCGGCTCATAGGTCACCATCGTTCCCGGTGCGTGCAGCACCCCGGGATCGATTTGCCAACCCGTGCCCGGCCGCAGCTTATACGCCTTTGACAGGTACAAAATCCCGTTGTCGCCCTCGCCCCACCGGCTAAGACACCGTCGGATATCCTCCCGGCTGACGCCGGGTTCGAGACCAAGAAAGCTATACGGAAACGCCCCGGGCGAAGTATTGTATTGCGGTGGGAAGTAGTACGCTTCTGGCTTCCCGCGCAGCCCCCGCGCGGCCATTTGAGCATCCGACGGATGCAGGTGCAGCGGCAGCGGACACCCGTTGTCGAACAGCTTGCCGAGCACCGGCCAGTCGCCGATCACATCGCGCAGCAGCGTTTTTTCGCCCTGAACGTCCGCGTACGACAACCCTTCATCCGGAGGCGTCGCCGGGCCATTATTGGCATTCGTCGTCGACGCCAACCAGCGCTCATCAATCCCGCCCCGGTGCCCCCCCAGAGCGTATAGGTCCGCGGGGTGCAGCCGCAGCCGTCCGCCGGGCACTATAAAATCTCGCGGTACCCAAGTCGGCCAAAGCGGAAGAATCATCAGCGTGGATTAAACCGGAAGTTACTCAGCCCGAATACATCGTTATTCGGAATAAACAGCCCGAATTTACCTTGTGTCAAGTTACGGCCCGGAGCCGAGAACGTATCCATCTCCACCCACCGGCTACCGTTATGTAAGGAAGTCCGAACGGCCGCCGTGGATACATCGATCTGGATCGTGTAACTCTCCTGCTTTTCGAGGTCATGCGCAAATCGCAGTTCGCTCGACTTACCGTTCACGACATCGCGCCGGAACAAGTTTTTCTTATCGAGTTGGTAAAGGACATGGTTCTTGGCGTCAGAGTAGTCCGCAAACCATTGCAGCCGTCGACCCTTCAGCAGGGCCATGTTGAACGTGAACGTACCATTGACGGGGGAGATTCCATAGAGAACAAAGCCACCGCCTTTATGGACAATCCAACCTTCCTGCTGCACCCATTCTCCCGGCTGCTCCCATTCGAGCATTGTGCCGGCTTTCTTTGTGGCGACCGGCTTGGGTGCATCCTTCAGGGCCAACTCCACTGTCTTCGATTCGCCCGCTCCAAGCTGAACGGTCGTCGTGCCGTCCAGGAAATTCGGCGCCTTCGCCATCACCACCCAACTGCCTTCTCCCAGCGCAATCTGGGCTCCCGTAGCTTGGCGCAACTGCGTCTCGTCCGATTTCCGATAGAAGATCTGAGCGTTAGCCGGCTTAACATTCACACGCAGAGAAGACGACGCGGCAATCAAGACGACATCAGCACCGTTCATTTCCACCGTCTCGCCAGCACGGAACTGCCGCGGATTCCGCTTGGGACCAAACTTCTCCCGGCGAAGTTCAACTGTATGCTCGCCCGGCGTAACATTCGCCGTAACGAAGGTCCCATCGGCACCCACTACGCCCAACCCCTGCGAATCCAATAGAACCGCAATGCCCGGCACCGCGCCGCTAATCCGCAAGGTGGCCAGTTTTGGAATCGCTTTCAGTGTGAATTCCACGCGCGACTCCTGCCCCTTCGCAATCACCACCGGCTTGGCCGCTTCCGCCGTAAAGCCTTCCTTTGAGACCCGAACCATGTACTGACCAACCGGCAAACCGAGCAGCCTCATCTGGCCACCCTTCGTCTTTCGCTTCAATTCGGTCTTATTAAGGACGATTGTGACATCGTCCACCGTCCCGGTATTGACGACGATTGTGCCAAAATTCCCATCGGCTAGCTTCAGGTAGGCCGTCAGTGTGGGCTGAGGGCCCACCGACACCAGCAATTTGCGTTCCGCCGTCCCGTCGTTCACCGTAAGTTCTCGATCACCCGAGGAAAGGTTGTTCAAATCGAGCCCGGCCGCGCTGGCGTCACCAGCGGGAGCGCCATCCACTAGCACCTTTACGTTCGCTGAGGCGTGGATCTTCGCCGACTTCCCCGCGTTGGTAACCAAAATCGCCAGCACATTCTTAGCCACAACAGGCCCGCTGACCACCGGTGCCTGCCCCAGTTGCGACTCAAATTCAAACGACGCTTCCGTAGTCGGGTTGACGACTTTGACCGAGTGTTTGCCCGGAGAAACTCGGTCGAGTACCAGTTGTCCGTCCTGCAAATCGCCCAGCGGATTGCCGTCGAGGGTCACCTTCCCGGCTTGCAAATCGGTAAACAGGCGCACCGAAAGGCCCATCGGCGTAAGCGACAAGGTCACGTTCCCCGGAGTTCCGCCGACCACATTCACCGAACTCGACGCCGACTCGTAACCCGGCAGCACCGCCTGCACTTCATACGTGCCGGTGGGCAGTTCAATACTGCAATCGGAGGTGCACTTCACTTCCCCATTCACGCGGACGGACGCGCCCGGCGGTTGGGTCTTGATCGCCACCGAAGCGGATCCGGCGGGAACTTCCTTCTGCTCCGCTGCCTTCTTCTTGGTGCTCATCAGCGTGTAGAAACCGGCGGCACCGATGAGCAGACCGACCACACCACCAACAGCCACGGCACGCTTCCAATTAAACGGGCCCGGCGCGGCCTTCGGTGTCTGTGGCGGCGGTGCGATCGGAGGGGGCATTTGCGCCTGCGGCGGAGGCGGATAGCTCGGTGCCGAAGCGCTCTGAAACACTTGCGTTGGCTGGGCCACCGGAGGCGCAAACGCCCCCATCGGACCTTTCGCGGAGGCCTCGCGTTCAGCCGTATTCTGCATTTCCATCAGCCGCTGCCCACAAGCAACCATCTTGGTCCGAACGTCCGCAATCGTCGTTTGCATCGTCGCGTCTGACAGGTACGCTTGCGTCAACTCTTCCAGCCGATAGTAGACCGGCTTTAGATCGTCGAGGGACTTGGCGTCGCGCAGGTACGTATCAAGTTGCCGGAGCTCACTAAAGTGGGCGTCACGCTGGGCTGGATTTTGGCTCACTCATGGCTCCTTAGGCTCAGAAGTACAAGCTGATTATAATCCATCAGTGTAAGGCCATCCGTCGGCGTTTCGCACTCGGGCTTTCGCCTTATGATACAAACGGCAGAGATGCATCGTCGGCAATTCCTCTCCACTCTCGCGGCAGCCTCCGCGGCCACCGCGCAAAAGCCCGATCAGCCGAACATCCTTTGGGTCACCTGCGAAGACATGAGCTCCAACCTGGGCTGCTTCGGGGACAAGTACGCCGACTCACCCCGCCTGGACGCCTTCGCGGAAAAAAGCCTTCGATACACCAGTTGTTGGTCCAACGCCCCCGTCTGCGCCCCCGCCCGTACGACCATCATTTCCGGCATGTTCCCGCCCTCGCTCGGTGCCGAGCATATGCGATCATTCACGAAGATGGGAGCCGGCCAAGCGATGTTCCCCCAACTCCTCCAAGCCGCCGGCTACTATACTTCCAACAATTCGAAGGAAGATTACAACATCGACCTCACCGGCGCTGTCTGGAACGAATCCAGCGCCAAAGCCCACTGGCGCAAACGGAAGCCGGGGCAGCCGTTCTTTTCGGTATTCAATTTCGTTGTCACCCACGAGAGCCAAAATTGGCCTCGCAAACAACCCGTCCAACACGACCCCGCCGAACTCCGCATTCCCGCCTACCATCCCGACACCCCGGAGGTCCGGCGCGATTGGGCCCAACTCTACGACAACATTAAGACGATGGACGGCATGGTCGGCAAGACGCTCGACGAACTTAAGGCCGATGGCCTGGAGGAAGACACCATCATCTTCTTCTATTCCGACCACGGTGCCGGCATGCCCCGCAGCAAACGTTGGCCCTACAATTCGGGCCTCCGGGTGCCCCTCATCGTGCACTTCCCCGAAAAGTGGAAGCACCTCGCCACCAGCGAATACAAGCCCGGCGCCTCCACTGACCGGCCCGTCAGCTTCGTCGACCTTGCCCCCACCGTCTTGTCGCTCGCCGGGTTGCCCAAAGAAAAGTATCACCAGGGCTTCGCCTTTCTCGGTCAGGCCGCCAAACCCCGCCAGGCGTTCGTCTATGGCTTCCGTGGGCGCATGGACGAACGATATGACCTCGTCCGTTCGGTCACCGATGGCCGCTATGTCTACCTCCGTCAGTACATGCCCCATCGCATTTACGGCCAAAATCTCGAATATATGTTCAAGATGCCGACCACCCAGGTCTGGTACAAGCTGTTCCAGGAAGGCAAGCTAACCCCAGCGCAACAGCACTTCTGGAAGCCCAAGCCCTTCGAAGAACTCTACGACCTCCGCGCCGATCGCGACGAAGTGAACAATCTGATCGGCAAGCCAGCCTTTGAAAAAATCGCCGCCACGCTCCGCACGGCGCTGGGGCAACAGATGGCGAGGGTCCGCGACATCGGCTTTCTGCCCGAAAACGAAATCCACGAAAGAGCCGCTGGAGGCGCGCCGTATGACGCCGCCGCTAAGATGACCAACCTCCCCGATATCCACAAAATGGCGGCTTTGGCGTCGTCTCCCGCTTCCGGTGGCGAACTCGTCGACGGCCTGAAGAACCCTGATAGCGCCATCCGCTATTGGGCCGCCATGGGCTTCCGGATTCGTAGGGATGCCCGAGCCGTCCGCCCGGCGCTGACCGACGCGGCCCCCGCGGTGCGCATCGTAGCCGCCGAAACCGTTGGCCTCTTCGGAGAGGCGAAGGATCTGCCGACGGTCCTCGACATCCTCATCGAGCTAGCGAACCAAGAGAAGCACGGCGTCTACGTAGCCATGCAAGCGCTGAATGCGATTGACTACCTCGACGCCAAGGCCGCCCCGCTGAAAGCGAAGCTGGCGGCGTTGCCAAAGGAGAAAGCAGGGGTGCCCCAGCGCGTTAACGGCTACGTCGCCCGCCTGCTCCAAGCCGTTCCCGAGGATCTGCCGTAATCGCGATGAAAGTGGCCTTGTGCATATAGGAATGGACGCCACCCCGCTGACCGTATCGACCGGTGGGGTAACTCGGTACATGATCGAGCTGCGGCGGGCGCTGGAGACAGCCTTCCCCGACGACCATTATCAATTCCTCAGCGATCAACCCGTCACCCGGCGACCCGACTGGCCAGCCGGCTGGACGACTCCCCCACCGCGCTCGTTCTCCCGAAAATGGTGGCTCCTCGGCCTGCCGCTCACGCTGCGCCGCGAACGCTTCGACGTCTTCCACGGCACTGATTTTTCGGTGCCCTACTGGCGAACGTGCCCCAGCGTCCTATCGCTCCACGATCTTTCCCCCTGGCGCGACGCGGGCTGGCATATCGGGGCCGATCGGGTCCGCCAAAGGACCCCGTGGCTCCTCCGGCTAGGCCGGGCGTCCCTCGTTCTCACCCTCAGTGAAGCGGTCCGCCGCGAAGCGATCAACCGCTTCGGCCTGAAGCCCGATCGCGTGGTAGCCGTGCCTTTGGCCGCCGGCTCCGGCTTCCGCCCCAGGCCCAGGGATCCGCAAGCCGCGCCGTACTTCCTCTATGTCGGCACGCTCGAGCCACGAAAGAATCTGCCCTTCCTCGTCGAGGCCTGGAGAGAGGTGTGGAAGCGCCATCGCGTCCCTCTTGTTCTCGCCGGCAGGCGACGGGAGGACGGGCCAGAATTCGGCCCGGAAGAAGGCCTCATCGTGCGAGGCGCGGTGACCGAAGAATCTCTTCACGAGCTTTATACGAACGCCCTCGCCATGGTCTACCCGAGCCTCTACGAAGGCTTCGGTCTCCCCATCCTCGAAGCCATGCGGAGCGGTGCCGCGGTCTTGACGTCGCTCGACCCGGCCGTCACCGAAGTAGCCGGCGGAGCCGCCTGGCAAGGCGACGCGACCGATCATGCGGCGTGGGTGGGAGGCATGTGCGCCTGCATCACGGAGCCAACCCGCGTCGCCGAATGGCGCCAGGCCGGCCTGCGCCGAGCAAGCGAGTTCAGTTGGCGGCGCACGGCGCTGGAGACCCACGCCGTCTATGAGGAAGCGCGCCGAAGGGGTTAGCCTGAAGAGATGTCATTAACGGCGGAAGAACGGCAACACGCCCTGCGAGAGTTACGCGACCAAGAGGCCGCGCTCCGGCACGCGACCCAAGCCTGGGACCGGCCAACGCCGGAGGGCACCTGGAGCGTCGCCGAGATCTGTGAACACCTCGACAAGGCTGATCGGCAGATTTTTCGGTTGCTCCAAAGCCCGATGCTCTACCGCGAAGAGCCTCCGCCTCCGTCCGCGTGGGAGGACAAAACCCTCTTCGACCGCGTCGCCAGCCGAGGACGCGCCGCGGAATCGCCGCAAGGTCTGCGACCCGATGGCGCGTGGAAGTCTGCCGATGAGTTCTGGGCCGCCTACGGCACCTTTCGCCAGCAGATGTACGCCTGGGTCGAATCGACCGACGCTCCCCTGCGTCTCGGCCGCTTCGAACATCCCCTTCTCGGCGTCTTCGACGGCTACCAATGGCTCCTCTTCCTTGCCGCCCACGGACGCCGACACACCGCGCAGATCCTCGAAAGGGGACAATAGAGGGTTGCCCCGTAAAGTTCTTTTCGTCACTCCCGAAGCTCCATTCCCCGTCCTGGGAGGCGGGGCGCAGCGCATCGCCTCGTTGATGGAGTACGCCACCCGCCGGGGTGCCGTCGTCGATCTGCTGTCGTTCGCTCCCTGCGAACCGAGTGGCGAATCGGTCGTGCGAAAACAATGGCAAATCGCGCTGCCCATCAACGGCCGATCCTTCGCCGCGCGCATTGCCCGAAATGCCGGGCGTTTTGTCCGTGGCGTCCCGCCCCTCATCGACCGGTTGGCCGGCTTCGACGCCGAAATCTCCCGTATTCTGGCTGGTCAACGCTACGACGTCATTTTCGTCGAACACTTCTGGCTAGGCCCGTATATTGACGTTCTGCGACCCTTCAGCCGCTCCGTCATCTGCGATCTGCACAACGTCGAGAGCGAATTCTTCCGCAGTCTAAGTCGGGCCGAAGGCTGGCCCGCCCGCATGGCGCACGGACGATTCGCGCGCCTTTCTGAAAACCTGGAGCGCCAGTTTCTGCCGCGCTACTCCGGTGCCCTCGTCACCTCCAGCCAGGACGCCGCCCGCGTATCCGCCCTCGCGCCTACGCTGCCCCTCACCATCTTCCCCAACACCATCCCCTGGCGAGCCCTCCCGACCGAAGCGCGAGAACGAACCCTTGTCTTCTCCGGCAATATGGAATACCACCCCAACCAACAGGCCGTCGCTTGGTTCAGCAAGCAAATGTGGCCAGCCCTACAGCGAGATCCCGCGCTCCGCTGGCGGCTCGTTGGCATGAACCCACACGCCATCGCCCGCACCATCGCCGGACTAGAGAGAATCGAAATCACCGGTGCCATCGCCGACGCCATGGCCGAAATCGGACGCGCCCAAATCGCGGTGGTCCCTTTACTCTCCGGCAGCGGTACACGTGTAAAAATTCTTGAAGCCTGGGCCGCCGGTACTCCAGTTGTTTCCACCCGAATCGGTGCCGAAGGCCTTCCCGGCAAGGACGGCGAACACTTTTTGATTGCCGACTCAGCCGAGGAATTTGTGGCCGCTATAGGCAAATTGTTACAGGATCAACCCTTGGCGGCGAGACTTAGCGCCGCAGGCAGGGTATTGTATGAGAATACCTTCCACCGGGAAGCGGCATGGAAGTGCCTCGACTCGGCGGGGATTTTAGGGGCCGGAACTTTAGGGGATTAACACGGGATGGACTTATACTGGAGCTACCAGCATGCGCTTCGGCATTGATGCCCACGCCATAGGACGACATTTAACCGGAAACGAAGTCTATGTTCGGAACCTGCTCCAGCAGTATGCGGGTCTCGATCGGAATTCCGAGTTTCTGGCTTATCTATCGGTCCCTGGCGCTGACCAGGTTCTTCCGCCCCGCTTCTCCAAGCGTTGGGTGAGCAATAACCCATTCGTCCGTCTCGGTTTTGATTTGTCCCGTGGTTTGCGGAAAGATAAGCCCGACCTCGTCCACGTGCAGTATACGGCCCCGCTGTTCTGCCCTGTGCCGGTCGTGGTCAGCGTTCATGACGTCAGTTATCTCGAACATCCCGAATTCTTCCCTCGCGCGCGCCGGATGCAGCTTCGAATGACCGTCGAGCGCACCGTCCGCAGCGCTGCGAAAGTGGTCACCCTCAGCGAGTTCTCTCGCCAAGGGATCGCCCGGGCCTACGGCATGGATCCGGAGAAAATCGCCGTCGTCCCCGCCGCCTGCTCCGAAATTTTCCAGCCCCAGCCCAAAGCGTCGGCCAAAGCCTTCGTCGACGGACGATTCGCCATTCGCGGCCCCTACATCCTCTGCGTCGGCGATCTGCAGCCCCGCAAGAATCCCATCGGCCTCATCCGCGCCTTCGAAGAGTTGGTCGCCAACTACCCGCAATTAACCCATAGCCTTGTCTTCGTCGGCAAGGATACTTGGTTTGCGCCCCGCGTCCACCAAATCGCCGAAGCGTCGCCGTTCGGCAACCGGATTCACTTCACTGGTTACGTCAACGATGAAGAGCTCCTCCAGCTCTACAACGCCAGCGATCTTTTCGTCTTTCCGTCCTTCTACGAAGGGTTCGGCATTCCCATTCTCGAGGCGATGGCCAGCGGGCGAGCCGTTGCCTGTTCGAACACGTCGGCCATGAAAGAAGTGGCTGGTGACGCGGCCATCTTGTTCAACCCTTACTCCACCCGCGAAATGGTCACCTCCATGCGCGACCTTCTCCTCGACGCCGATTTCCGGCTCCGTATGGAGCGCCTGGGCCGTCAGAACGCCGCGCGTTACACCTGGAAACAGACCGCCCGCCAGACGCTCGACATCTACCAGGCAGTCGTGCAGCAAGTCAAACGGACCGCGTCGGTTGGACAAAATGCGTAGCTGGGGGCTGATACTTCTGGCGACCGCCGCCTGGGCCGCCGGGCCAAAGGAAGAATCCACCCGCTATCAGGTCAGTTGGCCGAGCGGCATAAGCCTGGGAGACGGCCATCTCCAGGCCACAAAAGACGGCGACAAGTGGAAGTTCACGCTCAAGCTCGAAGCAGCCATCCCCGGCTTTAAAGTTGAGGATACATTTCATAGCACCGTGGACGGAAAACTCTGCTCCCTCGAACTGGTCAAAGAGTCTACCCATGGAACCCGTAAAGCGAAGGAGACTTCCACGTTTTCAGCGCCGACTGGCACCCGAGTCACCAGCGGTGGCGGCGGCAGAAGCGAGTTCCCTGTGCCCGCCTGCGCGCACGACGCCCTCGGCTTCCTGTTCGTCATTCGGGATGAACTCGCCAAGGGAAAGGTACCCAAACCCCAGCAGATTTTCTTCGGCGCAGCTTACGACGTCCGATTGCAGCTCGTTGGCTCAGAAAAAGTCACCGTGGGCGAACTACCCACCGAAACCGACCACTTTAAAATAGCCGTGAAGGGCCCCAGTTCCCGCTTCGAGTTCGACGCCTACTTCGCCAAAGACGAAGGCCGCACTCTGGCGATGGTCCGGATACCCTTTGCCATGGGAAGCTTTGCGCTGGAATGGGTTCGTTGAAAATCTCTTTTTACTCCCCCATGCCGCCAGCCAAAAGCGGCATAGCCGACTATTCGGCCGCGCTCGTCGAAGCGCTGCACCGTCATGCCCAGGTCACGGTTCAGGAACAGGCCGGCACCGCCGACGGTCTCGGGCTCTATCAGATCGGCAACAACGGCCACCATGCATTCGTCTATGAGGAAGCACTCCGCAAGCCCGGCGTCGTCGTGCTCCATGAATCGAACCTCCATCATCTGATCACGGATATCACCATCTGCCGTCAGGATTGGGACTCCTACGTCGCCGCCTGCGAGTTCGACGGTGGCCCCGCCGCGCTGGCCTTCGCCGAACGCGTACGCCGTCTCGAAGTCGGCCCCGACTACGAAGGCGTGCCGATGCTCAGACGCATCCTCGCCGCCAGCCGAGGCGTCATCGTCCATAGCGAAGCCGTCGCCAAAGACGTCCGCCAAGCGGGCTACACCGGCCCGCTTGCCAAAATTCCCCACGGCGCCTGGCTGCCCGAACCCGGCGACCGCATGGGCTTCCGCACCCGCCTCGGCCTCGACGAGGCAACACCGCTCATCGGCGTCTTCGGCTTCCTGAAACCGTACAAACGCATCGCCGAATCCCTCCGCGCCTTCAAACGGCTCATCCGCCTGCGCCCCGACGCCCGCATGGTCCTCGTCGGCGAAGCCCATCCCGATTTCCCGCTGGCGTCGCTCATCCGCGGCATGGGCCTCGATGGGCACGTCCGCATGCTCGGCTTCACCCCCATCGAAGATTTCAACGGCTATATCGCCGCCTGCGATGTGATTCTAAACCTGCGCTTTCCCACCGTCGGTGAAAGCTCCGGCACCCTGCTCCGCTCGCTCGGCATGGGCCGCGCCGTCATCGTCAGCAACATCGGCAGCTTCGCCGAATACCCCGATTCCATCTGCCTGAAAGTGCCCGTCGATTCGACCGAAGAGGATACGATCTTCGAATACCTGAACCTGCTCGTCAGCCGACCCGAACTCGGTCGCCAGATGGGAGCCCGCGCCCGCGCCTGGGTTGAACAAGAGTGCAGTTGGGACCTCTGCGCCCGCCAATACGTCGAGTTCCTCGACGCCGTCGAAAGCGGCCGCGCCTGGGCCCCGGCCGTCGATACGACACCCGCCCCCGAACCCCCGCCGGAAACCATCGAGCCGCCCGCCCCCCCCTCCCCTTTGGTCGAACCCGAATACATCCAAACCTGGATGGCCGAAACCGAAGAGTCAAAACAGTACGCCGAAATCCACCTCACCCGCTTCGAGAAGACGCTTGCCATCACCCCGCCCGGCTCGGCCGACGACCGCATCCTCGAAATGGGCGCTTACCTTCAGATCACCCCGGCGCTCAAAACCAAACTCGGCTACGGCGAAGTCCGGGGCTGTTACTATGGCCCCGCCGGCGAAGTCGACCACCGCTCCGTCACCTCCTCCTCGGGCGAAATCTTCACCTGCGACGTCGACCTCTTCGACGCCGAAAAAGACCCCTTTCCCTACCCCGACGAGTACTTCTCCACCGTCCTCTGCTGCGAGCTCATCGAACATCTCCCCAGCGATCCCATGCACATGATGGCCGAGATTAACCGCATCCTCAAGCCCGGCGGACACTTCGTCGTCACCACCCCGAACATCGCCAGCCTCCGAGCCCTGCGCGCCATCTTGGACGGCTATCACCCCGGCTTCTTCCCCGCCTACATCAAGCCTGCGACCCCCGGCGACGAGGTGGAAGCCCGCCACGCCCGCGAGTATACGCCTAAAGAAATCCACCACCTCCTCCTCGACGCCGGCTTCGAAGTGGCGCTGCTCGAAACCGGCGAATTCCGCGACGTCCCCCGCCCCGAAGACCAGTGGATCCTCCATCTGCTCGAACGCTACATCCTCCCCACCACCCTCCGCGGAGACGGCATCTACGCCGTCGGCAAAAAGCTCGGACCCATTCAAAAACGCTACCCCGCCTGGCTCTACGAGGGCGGCACGTGAACACCGAAGTCCAGTTCGACCCCGGCGCTGGGCGTCACGCGGGCTGGCAGGTATTTGAAGCGGCGAGTGGCCTCTGCGTCGAAGAAGGCCCGTGGGGTCCTGGCGGGGCGATGACCGTGTCCCTCCCCGACACCGACGGCGACTACCGCGTCCTCGTCTCGTCTATCGACGTCGACCACGGCTGGGGCTATGACCGCGGCGAACGTTTCCTCCTCCTCGAAGCTAAAGTCCGCAATGGCCAGCCCAAACTCCGCCAACGCCAAACCACCATGCGCCGCCTCCGCTGGCAAATGCTCCCCGGCCAAGCGCTGCAACTGCTCATCGAACCTTGGCAAGTGCTATATAGCAATCGGAGCCTGATCTCCGCCATGGTCCAGCGCGACGTTCGCGGCCGCTACCGCGGTTCGTTCGGCAACATGGCATGGAGCCTGCTCAACCCTCTGCTGCTCATGCTGACGTACTTCTTCGTCTTCGGCATCGTCCTCCAAACCCGCTTCCCCGGTGATGAAGGCCAAGCTGGGTTCGTTCTGTATTTCTTGTGCGGCATGCTCCCTTGGCTCGCCTTCTCGGAAGCCATCGGCCGCGCCCCCGGCGTAATCTGGGAGCATCGAAACTTCGTCAAAAAGCTCGTCTTCCCTGTTGAAATCCTACCCATCAACGTCACCCTCGCCGGGCTCGCCAGCAGCGGCCTCGCTCTGGTGGTCTATCTTTTCCTCCTCATGGGGACCCGCGAACGAATCCCCCTCGAAGCCCTTTGGCTACCCGTCTACATCGTGCCCCAGGTCCTGCTCACGATGGGCGTCGCCTGGCTCTTCGCCGCCATCGGCGTCTACCTCCGCGACCTCATCCAAGTCAACGGCTTCCTCTTGACTCTCGTCTTCTTCCTGACGCCGATCTGCTATCCGCAAGCGTCCCTACCAGCCTGGGCCTGGCCCATCCTACAGCGCAGCCCCATTTACAAACTCGTCTACGGCTACCGGATGCTATTCCTCGAAAACTCCGGCCCCGCCTGGCAGGAAGTCGCCCGCGTCTGGGTCTATGCGCTTCTGATTTTCTACGTCGGCTACGCCGTCTTCCGGAAGTTGAAGAAAGGCTTTGTCGACGTGATGTGAGCTACTCTCATTTGGCCTTAATCCGCACCGCTATCGTATGCGGCGCGGCCGACAAATTCTGCTGCGTGCTCCGCGTCTCAATCCGCCCCGCCACGGCGATCGTATAGTCTCCCGGTTCCGCCGCCGGAGTCGCTTCAATGTAGAACGTCCGCTCCGTCTCGTCCTCGTTCAACAGCACCCCATTCAGCCCAAAGTCCGGCAGCTTCACGCGCGGCGGCAAGTTCACCACGTCCACCGGAACCCGCCCCGCAAACCCATTGTGCCGCGTGATCTTCACCTTGATCGCCGCCGTCTCCCCCGGAGCCATCTCCACCACCTGCGTCTCCGACGTCATCAGCACATCCGGCGACGCCCCCAGGGCCACCAGCTTCAAATGGTCCTCCGGGTTTGCCGCCCGGGTCACGCCCAGCGCCGAGCCCGTCACAGAAAACGGAAACGCCTCCGCAGCCTGAGCATCCGCCGACGCCGTCAACAAAATCACGCCCACATTCTGGTTCGGTTGAATCTGCGTCTTGGTCGCCGTAAAGCCCTTCGGCAGGGTCGCCAACGCAACTTCAATCGGACCCGCGTATCCGTCCAGCCGCATCGCCGTCACCGTCAACGGAATCGTCGCCCCCCGCGGAACGTTCGGGTTCCGCGGATTCACCGACAGCCGGAAATCCGGCCGCGGCTCCCGGATGTTCAACCGATACGAACCCGTCGCCCCCGTCACATCCCGCAGCACCAACTCATAGTCACCATCCGCCGGAGCGGTAAACGTCAAATACGAGTCCTTGCTGAACCCCGGCCCGCCGTCGTCGTTCTGCGCATACAGCCGCGTCACCGGCAAACCGTTCGGGGCAAACTGCGTCCCCGGCGGATGGATCTGCACTTTATACACCGCCTTATCGATCGCATGAGCTTCCGCCGCCGTGTTGAAAAACGTCACCCGCTGCCCGCCTAAGGCCTCATAACGGATGTCCTCATCCGGCCCGCGCGGCAGTTCCGAAACCCGCACAATCTCCCGGCCCAGCATCATGTAGTCACCCGCGTTGATGTTGTTCCAATGCGTAATTCTAATCCCGGGCTGCGCCGAATCATGGTCCCGCAGCGTCGTATACGTCGCGACCACCGGCCGTACCGCCGCCAGCTCAATCGACTTCCCCGCCCCCGTCCGCACCTCGATCGTCGTGTCCAGCTCCGAACCCAACCGCCGCGCCATCACCTCAAACACCAGCGCCTGCCCCTTCTTCGCCGCAAACGAAAACTTGTGCACCTCATTGGCTTTGCCCAGCTTGCCGTTCAAGGTCACCGGCAACGCCAGCTTCGGCGAAGGCTGCGAAACCGTCATCTCCGGGTCCGTCCCCAACGCCAGCTTCACCTTGTTGTAAGCCGCCGCCGGACGCACCGAAGCAGCAAACGGATCGTCTAAACTAGCCGTCCCCTTGGCGTCCATGGTCGTCGGCAAATTGAACCCGGTCAACTGAATCTTCGCCACCTCGCCCCGCCGCAACCCCAGCGG
>JANODS010000941.1:0-3976 GCA_031412835.1 Acidobacteriota bacterium
AATTTCAGCCCGGCGGACATTGAAGGCAACGCGGTATATCAGCGCGTGAAGGGGCTGCTGCCGCAGGGTGGTGCGCCGTCGTTTGTACTGCAGAGCGTGGGCACCATGCAGGAGTACCTGGGGGGCTTCGCGTCGCAACGGGGCATCACGCTGGATGGCGTTCTGGGCCGTTTGAGCAGCTTCATCGACTTCAGCGAGAGCAAGCTGGACTACTTGGCGGCCATGCTCGACGTGAGCACCAACTACATGGAACATACCGGCATTCAGTCGGTTTCTCGCAGTTTGATCGAACGCGCGGTGGGCGAGATTTAGTTCCAGCGGTACGCGGCGATTCCGGTTAGCTCGCGAACGAAAACTTCATTGCCGGCCACGGCGATATGTCCCCATGTTGTCGTGGTTGCGATCTCTTTCGTGTCGAGGAGTTCGAAGTTTGCTGGGTTCGCTTTGATCAACAAAAGCTTGCCGCCTTCGTCCAGCGCCAGGATTTTGCCGTTGCGGACCGCCATCGACCAGTACTGGCCGAACGGCTCGGTGGTCCATTTCGTCTCGCCGGTTTTCATGTCGATGCAGGTGAACCGTTGGTTCGTGAGGTGGAGATAGGCGTGGCCGTCGATGATGACTGGGGTCGACATGTAGCCCTTGGCTTTGTTCGTCCAGACCTGCTTTACGCCGGTCTTGGAGACCTCGTAGGCGAACGAATCGATACGGTGAGTACTGGTGAAAATCGTATTGCCGAAGGTGGTGGGCATCAGTATATTCATGCCGCGATAGTTCGGGACCTCCTGCGACCAGAGCACCTCGCCGGTCTCTGGGTCCACTCCGTGCATCTTCACCCGCGACTGGACCAGCACTTGGCGCCGACCGGCCAAGGTCGCCATGACAGGGGACGAAAACGCTCCGCCTTCCATGATGCCGCCGTCGATCTGGAGCACTCGCCACAGCGTCGCCCCGGTCCGTTTGTTGAGTTTGACGAACGAATTGGCCGCCTGGACGAAGATGGTCTCGCCATCGACCAGGGGAGAGCTGGCGTAGCCGAACTCGGGCTTCGGCGTGCTGAAGCGCTTGGGAAAGTCGACGCGCCAGCGTTCTTTTCCGGTCTTGCCATCGAGAGCTACGAGCACCTCCTCCATGCCCGCGACGTACAAAGTCTCGCCGTCAAAGGCAGGGGTGGCGCGGATCCAATCGCCGCTTTTCTTGGCGAAAAAGGGAACGGATACCTTGCCGGGCCACGAGGCGCGCCACAGCTCTTTGCCCGTCTTGCGGTCTAGGGCTCGAACAATTTCTGTCTCCACCTTCTCCGTTTCGGCGACGAAGACTTTGTCTTCTGAGACGATGGGGCCGGGGAAGCCTTTGTCGAGTTCCACGCGCCACAACGGCTTGAGGCCCGCGAAATTGTCCGCCCACGGGGTTCCCGGCGCTACGCCGGTCCGCTCCGGCCCTCGGAATTGCGGCCAAACATCGGCACCGAGTAGGGCTATTGGCAGAAAAAGAGAAACGAGTCGCATTTGTTCAAACGATGCTCGCTGGACTTAATTGGCGCTCGAAAATTCGAATGTGGCATCCTCGTAGATTAGGCCCATGTCCTTCATCCACGAAGATTTTCTTCTTTCCACCGCCGCGGCCCGGCGTCTTTACCACTCCTACGCCGCCCCTGAACCCATCCTTGACTATCATTGCCATCTGCCTCCGAAGGATATCGCGGAGAATCGCCAGTTCGCGAATCTGTTCGAAATCTGGCTCGAAGGCGACCACTACAAGTGGCGGGCGATGCGGGCGAACGGTGTCGCGGAACGGTTCTGCACCGGGGACGCGACACCGTATGAAAAGTTCGAAGCCTGGGCGGCGACCGTGCCCCATACGCTGCGCAATCCGCTGTTCCACTGGACTCATCTCGAACTGAAACGGTACTTTGGCATTGACGAACTTCTGGACGAATCGACCGCCCGGTCGATCTGGGATCGCGCGAACGAACAGCTTGCCACGGATGGCCTTCGCGTCCACGGCATCTTCGAAAAGTTCAAAGTCCGCGCCACTTGCACGACCGACGACCCGACCGACGACCTTCGTTACCACCAGCAGATTGCGGCATCCGGCTTGGCCACGAAGGTCTTTCCGACCTTCCGGCCGGACAAGGCGTTGAACGTCCATCTGCCGGAGCAGTTTCTGCCTTGGCTCGGTAAACTGGCCGCGGCCGCCAACGTCGACATCAGCACGTTTCCGCGTTTTCTTGACGCGATCAAGAGCCGCCACGACTTTTTCCATTCTCTCGGCGGTCGCCTTTCTGATCACGGCCTGAACCACTGTTACGCCGATTTCTGTAGCGATGATGATGCGGCTTCGATCTTTGATCGGGCGCTGCACGGCCAAGCCGCTTCGCCCGAGGAACACCGGCAGTTCGCTTCGAACCTAATGCTGTACTTCGGCCAATTGGACGCGGCCAAGGGTTGGACGAAGCAGCTTCATCTGGGCGCTCGACGGAATAACAGCACGCGGCTTTATCGCACGATTGGCCCGGATTCCGGGTTTGACTCGATGGGCGATTGGTCCCAGGCCGATGCCCTCGGTGCTTATCTCGATCGCCTCGATCAGGACAACGCACTGCCGCGGACGATCATCTACAACGTCAACCCGGTGGACAACTACGCGTTCGCCACGATGATCGGCAACTTTCAGGACGGCACGATTGCGGGCAAAGTGCAGTTCGGTAGCGGCTGGTGGTTCGTGGACCAGAAGGAGGGCATGGAGATGCAACTGAACGCGCTTTCGAACTGTGGTTTGCTGTCGCGTTTCGTGGGGATGTTGACGGACTCGCGGTCGTTCTTGTCATACCCGCGGCATGAGTATTTCCGCCGCACGCTTTGCAATCTACTCGGAACGGATATGGAGAATGGACTGCTGCCGGACAACGACGAATGGGTCGGCGGCATGGTCCGGAACATCTGCTACGCGAATGCGAGCCAGTACCTGAACCTGGGGGTTTAGGTTACTGGTCCGGGGTTGAAGGGCGCGAGATAGTTGTGCAGGCCCCAGTGGTCGGCCCACGTTTTCTTGCGCCCGCTGGCCACGTCGCGGATGAGGTGGAAAAGCTCCCAGCCGACGCTTTCGATGGTGGCGTGGCCCGTGGCGATGCGTCCGGCGTCGAGGTCGATCAGGTCGGGCCATTTTTCGGCGAGCGTGGTCTTGCTGGAGACCTTGATGACGGGCACCATGGCGAGGCCGTAGGGCGTGCCTTCGCCGGTGGTGAAGACGTGCATGTTCATATGCGCGGCCAACTGCTGCGTGCCGCAGATGAAGTCGCTCGCTGGTGTTGCCGCGAAGATCAGGCCCCGTTCGGTGGGCACTTCGCCGTGCGTCGTCACTTGGCGCAGAGCGGAGGTGCCGGATTTGGCGACGGAGCCGAGCGCCTTTTCGACGACGTTCGATAGGCCGCCGCGCTTGTTGCCGGGCGTCGGATTCGCGGACCGGTCGGCGCGTCCGAGGGCGAGGTAGTCGTCGTACCAGCCCATTTCGCGGATCAACGCGCGGGCGACATCGGGCGTAGCGCAGCGCGGCGTCAGCAAGTGGACCGCGTCGCGGACCTCTGTGACTTCGCTGAACATGACGGTGGCCCCGGCGCGGACTAACAAATCAGCCGCGAAGCCGACGGCGGGGTTGCAGGTGACACCGGAAAACGCATCGCTGCCGCCGCACTGGACGCCGACGACGAGGTCCGACGCGGGGCAGGGAACTCGCCGCCTTTCGTTCAAGACGCGGAGCCGCTTTTCGGCGGCCTCGCACAGGCGGGCGACCGTGGCGGCAAAGCCCAGGTTGTCTTGTAGCCGAATCACTTGATCGGCCAGTTGGAGGCCGGGCAGCGTGAGCCGCACGGGTTGCAGCTTTTCGCAGCCGAGGCTGACGACGAGGGTGTCGGCGCCGAAGTTCGGGTGCAGGGCGAGGTTGCGAATGGTGCGGATCGGGACGGCGGCACCGGGTGCGT
>JANODS010000942.1:0-2286 GCA_031412835.1 Acidobacteriota bacterium
TGCTCATCGCGCCGTTCTTGGTGTTGTACGGGGTTTCGTTCGAGTAACGGATGCCTGCGTTGATGGTGAGCGTCCGAGAGAACTTCCAATCGTCCTGGAAGTAGAAGCTATGGATGCTCGACCGGGGCAGCCAACTGGTGAGTTCCCCAGTGAAGAGTCCCTGGCCTACGTAGCCGGTCATGAAGCCGGCGAAGGTGTTGCCGGTGTTGGGAACGGCGACGCCGTTGGGCTGCAATCCGGCGGTGACGCCAGCGAAGCTGAGGCTGGCCGGACGGGCGTAATTGGCCGAATTGAGGCGGAACTTCAGGATTTCGTAACCGAACTTGAAGGCATGGACGCCGCGGACGACGGTCGTGTCGTTGCGGAAGGAGAAGGTCTCGTTGACCAGTTTGCCCGGGGTTGCGCCGGTGAGTCCGTAGATGGAATCGGCGGAATCGCGGCTACCGGAACCGAAGGCCGGCATCAGCGATTGGTCGAGGCCAGGGATGCCCAACTGCTGCGGCCAGTTGGCCCCAAACGACGGGACCTGCGTATCGTTGCGACGGCGATAATAGCCGACGCGGGAGTCGTTCACCACCGATGGGCTGGCAATCCAGGTATAACCCATTGAAGAGTTGATCTGGCGGAACGGGTTGTAGTTGCCTTGCTGGTGATCGAATACGCCGCGGTCGGGGCGGATGTTGATGGGTCGGCCAAACCCGCTTTGGGCATTGTCGGTGTAGCTTCCGTAGAGCTTGAAGTTCTGGGTGAACTGGTGATCGATACGCAGGTTGTAGTCGTTGAAGAAGACGAGAGCCAGTTCGTTTGCCAGGACGTTGCCGACGGGTCCGAGGGAGTTGAAGGTTCCGGCGAAGTTCGGCTGTACCCACGGGTCAAAATCGAGCACCTTGCGGGAGGCCGAGTCGACGCGGTTGGTCGGGACCCGATTGCCCGGGAACGGATCGCGCGCCCAGGTACCGTCAGGGTTTCGACGGGTGGTGGCGGGGTCGAAAATTTGGTTGGAGTTGGCCACGCCGGGGAAGTTGAAGTCGCCCTGGCGCATCGCGAGGCTGGGAGTGCCCGCGACGACTTGGGCTACTTTCTTTTCGTGGAGGCGTTGATAACCGAAGAAGAAGAATGTCTTGTTCCGGCCGTCGTAGAGTTTCGGGATCATCACGGGGCCGCTGACGTTGGCGTCTGGCTGCATGAAGAAGGTCATCACGCCGAGGTCGGAGGTGCTGAACTTATCGAAGTACAGCCGATGCTGCATCCGCCGCGTGCGTCCATACCAAGAGCCCATGCCGTGGAGTTCATTGGTGCCGGACTTCTTCACGACGGAGATGACGCCGCCGGCGGAGTGGCCGTATTCGGCGGGAGGAACGGTGGTAATCACCTTTACCTCAGCCACCGCGTTTTGGAGGGGCTTGATGGTCTCGGTGCCGCCCATTTGGTCGTTGCCGTTCACGCCGTCTTCGAAGATGCCGATGGCACCGTTGCGCTGGCCGGCGAGGTGGTAGGAGCCGAGGCTGCCGCCGTAGGCATAGCCGCCGCTGGTCATACCGGGGACTAGGTTAAGAGTTGAATTGATGTAACGCTGGTAGAGCGGCATTTCATAAAGCGTGTCACCGGACATGACCGAGCCGGTGGCCGACGTCTCGGTTTCGAGAAGCGCCGCGCCGCCTTTCACTTCAATCTGTTCGGAGACATTGCCGACCTGCATGGCGGCGTCGACGGCGACGGTGTCGCCGGTGCGAACTTCAATTTCGTCGCGCACGATTTTTTTGAAGCCCTGGGATTCAAAGGTGACGCGATACTGCCCGGGTTGGAGCGATGGTGCCCGGTAAATTCCTTCTTGATTCGATTTGGCCGTGAAGGTGAAGTTGGTCCCCTTCTGAACGATGACGACGGTGCAATTGGGTACGGTCGCGCCGGTGGAATCGGTCACTCTTCCGGTCATTGTGGACGTTCCAATTTGCGCCAAGCCGATCATGGCCGCGAAGCACAACAAAGCGATTAGTCTGTGCATATTTCCCCTTTCTGAAAGATCTAGATCAAAGGCGCATGCGCCTCTGGTCCCTGTTTAGATCACATCTGAGGGTTGAGCGCAAGGGGGGTTCGGAACAGGGTGTAGCGCCAAAGTGAAAAGTTCCTATTCGGCCAAAGTAGAAAGTTCCTATTGACAGCCTTCAGGCTAAGGAATGGAACGAATCGCGATGAGTCAGCAGGAGCGGGATCGGTTGGAGTGGTTGAAGCAGGCGCGGGACAAGCGGCTCACGCAGTCGGTGGTGGCCGAGCGGATGGGAGTGA
>JANODS010000943.1:0-14693 GCA_031412835.1 Acidobacteriota bacterium
GACAACCTCTCCTGGATCCGCGGTCGCCACACAATCAAACTCGGTGGCGAAATCCGTCGCATCCATCTCAACGTCGGCAACGGCACCGCCACCGCCCTCGCCTTCGCCAGCCTCGACGCCTTCCAGCGCAACGCCCTCGACCGCGTCACCCTGAGCGCCCGCCTCGATACCGTCGGCGTCCGCCGCACCTTCTTCTCCGGCTACCTCCAGGACGAAATCCGCTTCAGCCCCCAACTCACCCTCAACCTCGGCCTCCGCTACGAGTACTACACCGTTTCGAAGGATGTCGTCGGTCGCGGTCGCGTCTTCGATTTCGTCCGCTGCCAAGGCTTCTGCCCCGCCGGCACCCCCTGGTTCTTCCCGGACCGAGACAACATCCAGCCCCGCATCTCGCTCGCCTGGTCGCCCAAAGCCCTTAACGGCCGTACGGTCATCCGCACCGGCTTCGGCCGCTACATCGGCCCCGGCCAGAATGACGACGTCACCGCCGCCATCGACAGCCTACCCGAGAACCTCTCTCTTTCGGCTGCCGACGCGCCCGGGCTCAGCTTTCCCCCCACCCCCTTCCTCGGCCAACTCCGTTCCCAGGGTCAAACTCCGCGCAGCGTCCAGCGCGACCGTAAGGAACCGGAGTCCATGCAATGGACCCTCTCTGTTCAACAGCAACTCGCCTTCAGCCTCGTCGGCCAGGTCGCCTACGTCGGCAACGTCGGTCGCAATCAGCTCACCCGCACTTACGTCAACACCCTTGACCCCATCACACGCCGCCGCCCGCTTTTGACGTTCAACCAAATCGACGAAAAACGCTTCGACGGCAACACCAGCTTCCACGGCCTCCAGTCATCGCTCATCCGTTCCTTCTCGAAAGGCCTCCTTTTCCAAGCCCAGTACATGTGGGGCCACGCCATCTCTGACAACGCCGGCTCCGGCGAAGGCGGCCAGATTCAGGACGTCACCTGCCGCGCCTGCGACCGTGGCGATGCCGACTACGACATACGCCATACCTTCACCGCCAACACCGTCTACCAGCTCCCCTTCGCCCGCAAACGCTGGTACGGCGGTTGGGACCTCAGCGGCATCTTCACGACGCGCACCGGCCGCCCGTTTAGCGTTCTCGTCAACCGTGCGGCCACGGTCGTGCCCTCCGGCCAGACCCAAGCTCAGCGCGCCAACTACCTCGGCGGTGACCCTTACGTTGCCAACCCCTCCGCGAACCTGTGGCTCAACCCCGCTGCCTTCGGCATCCCCGCCGCCGGCACGTACGGGAACTCCGGCCGCAACCGCTTCCGGGGCCCCGGCCTTTGGCAAGCCGACCTCGGCATCGCCAAGCAGTTCCGCCTCACGGAACGCATCGCGCTCGACTTCCGCACCGAGATGTTCAACCTGTTCAACCGCGCCCAGTTCGGCAATCCGGTCAACAACATCTCGACGCCGACCATCGGCCGCATCCTGACAACCGCGAATGACGGAGCCACCGGCACCGGCACTTCGCGTCAACTTCAGTTCATGCTCCGCCTGAATTTCTAGGGCAAATCGAGCGTCCTTGGTTGGGAACTCACCGTTCCCAACCAGATGTTCTTCGGCTCATCCACCCGGTGCCGAGCCACCAATTGGAACCTCACCGTCGCCGTATACCGCCCCGCAGCCAAACCGTCCCGTCAATCGTCCTGCTTCCAACACCAACTCGCAAGGCTGCAAGGCTTCATGCACCAGAAGCACCCTGGGGGCGCCATCGCCGCCCGCAACCCCAACTCCACCACCGTCTCCCAAACAGTACGTCGCAAGAGTGAAGCTGTTCCAATGGCCCCCGCGTTCAAAAACGTTTCCCGGCGACTCGTGCGCCAAAGCAAACTCACGCTTCGGTGCCACATTGGTGCTCGGTATCCCGACAATCAGGGACTGTCCCCATCCCAACCGCCCACCCGAACAACAGAAGAACCATCCTCAAGCCGCAAGGTTCCTCGTGCAAACCAGCAATCGATGATCGTCCACCTCCAGCGTATGCCGCAAGTCCACCGTAAACCAACGGCTCAATACCTTCTCCGTCTCCGAAATAGTAAACGGGCGGCGGTTCGCACCGCCACCCATCCTGCCTTCAGGGACAGAGAGAAGGAGAAGTCCCCCCGGACGCAGCACCCGCGCGATCTCCTCCAACAAAACAAGAGGTCGATCACACCGATCCATCTGGCGAAAACACGCAACCGAATCTACGGTCCCGAAGCCCTCTCTCAACGGGAGTGAATTCGGCTGCGTGATCACTAGTCTGGTTTGCATCCTAAGAGCACCCTTCCTATGCATCCCTCAAAGCAAATCCGCTGCCAAACTCTAAGCCACTGATTCTAAAAGCCACACCAATCTCCGCTGCCTGCTTCCGGGCAATCCCCGCTTCTAGCCTGGCCCATATGGGGCAAAAAAATAGGGCCGACCCTAAGGCCGACCCTCTCTCGTCGTGACCGAGCGACCAGCTACTTCGACTGCCGACTCGAGTACTTATTCAACGCCGCCAAGAACTTCTCCGCCGCCGCCGGAGCCGCCGTTTTGCCGTAGATGATTTGCTCGTTCTTCAGCTTCTTGTTGCCGTAAAGGTCGCCAATCGCCTCGTCGTCCCCACGAATCGTCCCTCCTTTCAGCGAAACCCCAGCAAACACGCCACGCGAACGCGAATACGTCAACATCTCCGCCCGCATCGTCGCGTCCGTCTCCGCGGAGCTCATCCGACCGACCGGACCCGCCGCCGCCGAAGCCTCACCGCCCATCGAGAACTTACTGCTCTTCACGAGGCGCTCCGCTCCCTTGGCGTTCATAATCAACATCACAAAATCCGTGTCGGATCCACCGATCTGAAACCCAATCGAGCCGCCCTCCACCCGCACCGGTGCCGGAGCCGTCCAACCCACCCCATCCGCCTGCCGACAACTCACAAACCCGCGTCCAAATCGACCGCCCAGAATGAACGCACCCGTTTTCAAGCCTGGCACCACCAAAGCGCAATGCGCCTTGTCGAGTAGTTCCTGGGGAATCGACTTGTCCTTCATACCCATAATCTCATCCAGCACCGTCGCCGAATCGGTCAACCGTTGCGCATGAGGAGAAGGGCTCTGCGCCACACAAAAAGTGGCCAGCACGATACCTGAAAAAATAACTTTGAAGTTGGTCATCGTCTTTAAGATGGCACGAATCGGCATCTCGTTACACGCAAAAAACCGACGAGCCCGAAGGCACCGCCGGCTTTTCTTACAAAACGAACCTAGAACGTGAACCGCAAAGCCACCTGAATCCGGCGCCGACCACCGTCCGTACCCCATTGGTTCAGGAAGTTTCCCGAGTTAATCCGCGACTCCGGAATCCCAAAGTTCTTCGTGTTCGTCACGTTAAACATGTCCGCCCGCAGTTGCGCCCGGAACCGATCGGGAATAATGTCAAAGTTCCGCTGGATACCCAAATCCAGGTTCCCGATTCCATCCGCCCGCAATGAGTTTCGGCCCGCGTTGCCAAATCCGGTCGTGCTGTTTTGCAGCGTCACCGGGCTGAACAACTGCGTCCGCACCGCGTACAAGTCGTCAATCGACCGTCCCGCCAGCGATACTCCCGGCAGCACATTCGGACGAATCGAGTTACCCACCAACGAGTCAATCCCCGACAACCGGAGATAAGGGTCCGTACCGTTCAGCGGAGTAAAAGGCGCTCCCGATTGCAGCGTAAAGAACCCGTTGAACTGCACCCCCGGCAACATCCGAGACAGCAAACCCGTCTTCGGCGTGTCGTAGAGGAAGGTGGTCGTCAAACGGTGCGGCCGGTCGTAAGTGGACCGTCCCCGGTCATTTCGCAGATTGAAGCTATCCTGCGCCACGGCAACGTCACCACTCACCGCCGGATTGAAGATCTCCGACGCCGAATCAATGAAGCTCGACCAGGTGTAGTGCGCACCAATCAAGTAACCCTTGCTATAGCGCTTCTCCGCGCTCATCTGCAACGAGTGATAAATCGAGCTCGCCGCATTCGCCCGCGTCCGAATCACGCCCCGCGTCGGATCCACCCGCCGCACCGTCGGATTCGTCGCCTGCAACGTATTCGGGTTGCCGTCCAGCGTCTGGAACAATGCCGTTCCCTTCGTGCCGACCCAGCCCACCGTCAACGCCCAGTCGTTCGCCACCTGCCGCTGCACGTTCATCGAAAACTGCTCCGCGTACGGCGAACGGAAGTCGCTCGTCGTAATCGTGCGCGTCAACAGATTCGGGTTTGTAATCGGGAGCAAAGGTGCCTGTTGCAAGGTCGTGAAGCTGTTCGGAGTGTTCCCCGGCAATGACACCGAGTTCAAAAACGGAAACGCCGAGAAAATGTTTAGCGCAATGTTGATGAAAGCAAAATCGAAGGTCCGCGCATAACCGCCGCGAATCACCGTCTTGTCCTGCCCCAACAAAGTCCCTAACATCCCCGCCGAACTGTTCAGCCGGTAGTTGAAACCCACCCGCGGCATCCAGTTATTGCTGTCCCGGCCCGGTGCCTTGTCCATCGCATAGCGCGGGTCGTTGTTGTTCGCCGCCACAATCCGCGTGCTCAACTGGGCTAGGTCCGCAAACGGATTGCCCGGGTTTTCATATCGAATCCCGTAGTTCAGCGACAGATTCCGCGTCATTCTCCATTCGTCCTGGAGGAAGAACATGTAGTCGTTGAAACGGTAATACTGGTTTACTTGGCCACCGCGCAACGGAGCATTGATCGCCGCCGCCTGCGCCTGATCGTCCACCAACCGCTGCAACGTCTCGTAAGCCAAGCGTCCCCGCAGCGTCGGCACAAAGAAGCTCTTAATGTGCTGCTGCCGCATGTCAATCCCAGCCTTCAACGTGTGGCTGCCCATCGTATAACCTACCGTGTAAATCAACTGGTACGTGTTGTTCACCCTGCTCTGCGGCAGATTCACCGCCAGCCCTATGGCTGTCCGCGAAGCAGCAGCGTTAAAGCCCGTCAACCCCAGCGAGTTCACTTCGAGCGAAGGAATCGCCTCCGACCGCGGATCCACCGCGTTCGATGCCGTATCCTGCCGCGCAAACCCCGCCCGGAACTCCGAGTAGAGCCGCGGCGAAATCGTCCAATTCCACGACGCCGTAGCCGAACGCGGCTTCGACGGCGCAATCGTCGTCAATCCGGGCGGCGTTGCCTGCCCAGATGTGTTCAAACTGTCCACATCGCTGTAGCGAAACGAAAGCCGATTCGACTCGTTCACGTTATGATCCACCTTCACGAGCCACTGCGTCTCATCCCGCGCCAAAGGTGCCGCTCCGGACAACTGACCGCGCGGAATCATCAGCGTTTGTCCGCCGATCACAACCTGCTCGGAAGCCACCCCCGCTGGCACGCCCGCCGGTAAGAAGTCCAACAAGGCCTTCAACGCCGGTCGCGTACCCGCAAACGGAGCCAACAACGCCTTGCCTTCCGCCGTCGGCGCACCATTAATCACACTGCCCGACCCTAACTGCCGATCCCACCATCTTTGATAAGCACCGAAGAAGAAGGTCTTATTTTTGATCACCGGCCCGCCCACCGTCCCGCCCGTCTGGTTCTCGTTCCGAAACGGCGTGCGCTGAAACGAACGCTTATCCTGATTCGACCGCGCGTTAAAAGCATTCGAGTTGTGAAACCAGAACCCGCTTCCGTGGAGATCATTCGATCCGCTCTTCGTAATAATTGAGATCACCGAGCCCGAAGACCGCCCGTATTCAGCCGAAAACTGGTTCGTAATCACCCGAAACTCCGCCACCGTGTCCGGATTGTTGATCGGCTGCGAGGAACCCGTCACCGACGGATCGTTCACATCCTGGCCATCCAACATAAAATTGTTCGACCGTGTCCGCGCCCCATTCACACTAAAACTCAACCCGGAAGCAAACTCCGACTGGCCCGAAGACAATTGGCTCACCCCCGCCACATTCAAGGCAAGGTTAAGAATGTTCCGGTTCGGTGCCAACGGCAACTCGGCAATCCGCTTGGCTTCAAAATTCTGCCCAACTTCCGAGTTCGTCGTGTTGATCAACGGAGCATCGCCGCTCACATTCACCGTTTCCGCCACGCCGGAAACCTGCAACTTCAAATTGAACTCAGCCGCCTGACCCAACCGCAGCACCACCGGCCCCTGGGTTAACGTTCCAAATCCCGTCTTCGCCACCTGGATCAGATAGTTCCCCGGTTGCAATTGGGCCAAACGGAACTTGCCGTCGGCGTTCGATAAAATCTCGCGGCTTATACCTGTATCGAGACTCTTAATCGTGATCTTGGCATCCGTCACCACCGCGTTCGACGCATCGGTGATCGTTCCGAGAACTTCGGAGTTGGTCGACTGACCAAACATTCCGGCCCCAAAACTCAATAAAAACAATAACTTAGCAATTGTGTTTCGCACGTAGCAGACTCCCAAAGCTGTTCCTTCCGGTCGAGAGAGTGACCGAGAACAGTATGAATACTTTGAGATGCAGATGCAACGGGTCCCCAAAAGATGCAAATCTTTTGGGGCGAACCGCGAAAAAACCGGGCCCGCCGCGGCACCCGGCCCTCTCGATCTTCCGCTAAAACTAATCCTTAATGTTCACGATCTTCGCGATCATGATCTTGTCACCCTTGATCTCACCTGAAATCATCACCTTCCCCGCAGTGTGCTTCTTCGCCAACTCAGCGTCGGAAACTTGATAGACCTTCTGGTCCACCTCAGTCACGAAAACCGGTGCCGCACCATTCTTAATGCAACGGTCCGTGCACTCCCGAGAAGCCGCCGCCGAAGACGCGTTCCCAGTCCCGCATGTCGCGTCGCTGATCCAACCCTTTAGGTCGGCCGCGTTGGCTCCCGCCGTCGCCAAAGCAACCAGCGCAAATATTTGCAAATTTCGCTTGATCATAACGAGCTTAAACTCCTGCCCCTATTGTGCCACCAACTCACTACGGATTCATCCTCCCAAATTTCCACTCAAGTGAACGCCCAATTCGTCGATAGATTATTTAGGAAACCCGCTCGTCGGAGTAAAAATGAGCATCGAACCAATTCGTTTTAGTGGCATCAGCAGCTATTCTGCGGATTTCCAAAAAATCCTGGACCGAACCGTGGCCATCGCGGCCCAGCCGATCAACGCTCTGCAGAACGATCAAACCCGCATTTTGTCGCAGCGTTCGACGGCGCTGGCGATCCAGCGATCAGTGGATGGGCTCAACACGGCCGTCACGGCCCTAGGCGATATCGGGCAGACCCGCGCCGTCAGCGGAACCACCTCGAACTCGGCCAAAGTCAGCATCGGAGCGGTCACGGCCCGCAGTCCGGCCACGTACAACATTACGGAAATCACTTCGCTCGCTCGTTCCTCCTCCGCCACCTCGGCAGGCTCCGCCGAGTCTAGTTCCGGGGCCATTTCCACCACTGGTGCCGTGCAACTCACCTTTAACGGCACCACTCACGACATCGCTCTAACCACCGAGGAAAACACCCTCACCGGCCTTCGGGACAAAATCAACGACCTGGGCGCTGGGGTCACGGCCACCATTCTCACCACCGGCTCGGGTGCCACTCCCTACTATCTCTCCATCACCTCGAACACGGCCGGCGAAAAGCCCATCACCTTGGTGGACGATCCCACGGGCACCAACACCAACCTCTTGGCCGCCACTGACAACGGTTCCAACGCCAACTTCAAAATCAACGGCGTCGCCGTTTCGAAGGCCAGCAACCTAATCAACGATGTCGTCAGCGGCGTAACCTTCACCATCACCGGCACCACGGCTGTCGCTGAGACCGTCAGTCTGACCCTTTCGAGCAGCCGTTCGGGCCTGGCCTCCAAGCTGGACAACTTTATCGCCGCGTACAACGACACCCGCGCCGCCGCGGACTCCCAAATCGGCGAGGCCGCCGGCCTCCTCACCGGCAGCTTCATTGTTCGTGAAACTACCAATCTCCTTCGGCAGATCTCCGGTTTTGAAGGAACCGGTGCCACCAAAAGTCTCGCCGCTCTCGGGATCTCCTTCGGCAGTGACGGTAAAGCCTCCCTAGACCGCGATGTCTTCGACGCCCTGAGCGATACCAACCTCCAGGACGCTTTCGTCTTTCTTGGCACCCCGACCACTGGGTTCGGTGCGCTCAAGACCAAAGTACAGCAAATCAGTGACCCCATCACCGGCCTCATCGCAGCCGAAACCACCCGCTACGATGAAACCAACAAGCGCCTTTCTGCGCGTGTCGAAGCGCTCACCATCCGCTTATCCTTTCTCCAAAAAAGCACCTCCGAGCGTCTCCAAGCGGTCGACGCCATTCTCGGCTCCCTCGACGGCCAGAAAAACATCATCGAAGCCAGCTTCAAGAGCGTCCTGCTCGGCATCTACGGCAAAAGCACAGGCTAATCGCACAGGCTGAATAATTTTGATGCACCCGCTCTTCCAACAAATCGCCGCTCTCGACGAGCAACTGCTGTCGATCCCGTACGGAGAAGAACTCGCCGTCCCCCCTCTCTTGGCGCAACGAGACGCCCTTCTCCACGCGCTCCTCGCCGAACCAACGTCCCCCGCCTGGGTCGAGCCGCTGCGGGCCCTCGGCGAATCCACCCAAAACATCCACGACCGTTTCGCCCACGCTCGCCGCCGCATCGCCTCCGAGGCCGGCGAAACCGACTCCCACCGCCGCTTCCTCCATACCCTCGCCGACTCCCTCCAACCCGCCCCCTCCAGCGCCCCCTTCCTCGCCTAAACGCTCCGCTCTCGCTAAACTCCTCCTTATGCGCTTCCTCTCTTGGTTAACGTTTCCTCTCTTGGTTTTGACGAGCCCATTCAGCCTTATCGCTCAAGCTCCAATACCCGCCGGGCTCGGAACCGGCTGGGATGGCGAATTCGAAGTCGCCGCGTCGCAGCTTCTGGCTCTCGCCGAAGCAACTCCCCCGGAAAACTTCGCCTTCCGCCCCGCCCCCGGAATTCGCTCCACGAGTGAGGTCTACATGCACGTCGCCGTCGGCAACTACTGGCTGCTCGCCCAAGCCGGCGTCAAACCCGGCGGCCAGCACTGGCCCAGCAAGATCCCGCCCGACGCCGAAAAAACGATCACCGCCAAAGCCGACGTCGTTCGCTGGCTCAAAGACTCCCTCGCCGCCGTCCGCGCTTCCCACGGCGCCGTTGACGGCAACAAGAAACTCAAATTCCTCGGCTCCGAAGTAACCGCCAGCAGCGTCCTGCTCCGTATTCTGGTCCACAACCACGAACACATGGGCCAAGCCATCGCCTACGCCCGCATGAGCGGCGTAACACCGCCCTGGTCCGCCCCCCGGCCCAAGATAAATTAGATCTCCCAACGAAGGCCGAATCGGGGTTTACAACCCACGAACGCCGGGGCCCATCCCTCCCCGGTGTCGTCGACTGGTCCGAACCCTAGTCGTAATACTCCAGCCCCAAGTGCGTAATCAACTCTTCACCCTTCATCCACCGCAGCGTATTTTTCAATTTCATCAATTGAATGAATACATCATGCTCTGGATAGAGCCCCGGCGCGGTCATGGGAGCTTTGAAGTAAAAACTCAGCCACTCCTGCACGCCCTTCATTCCCGCCCGCTTCGCCAGATCCAAAAACAGCACCAGATCCAACACCAGCGGTGCCGCCAAAATCGAATCCCGACACAAGAAATCAATCTTGATCTGCATCGGATAGCCGAGCCAACCGAAGATGTCGATATTGTCCCAGCCCTCTTTTTCATCGCCCCGCGGCGGATAGTAATTGATCTTCACCGAGTGAAACAAATCCTTGTACAGCTCCGGATAAAGATTCGGCTGCAAAATCTGATCCAGCACGCTCAGCTTCGTCTCCTCCTTCGTCTTGAATGAACCCGGATCATCCAAAACTTCGCCGTCGCGATTGCCTAAGATATTCGTCGAAAACCAGCCGGAACAACCCAACATCCGCGCCTTCAACCCCGGTGCCAACAGCGTCTTCATGTACGTCTGGCCGGTCTTGAAGTCCTTGCCGCACACCGGCACTTCATGGTCGCGAGCGAGGCCCAGCAGCGCCGGAATGTCGTGGGTCAGGTTCGGGGCACCGTTCGCAAACGGAACGCCGGACTTCAGCGCCGCATACGCGTACACCTGGCTCGGAGCAATCCCCGGGTCGTTTTTCGCCAAGCCCTTTTCGAACGACGCCAGCGTCTGATGCACCGCCTCGGGACGGTGGAAGACCTCCGTCGAACCACACCAGATCATTACCAAACGATCACAGCCATTCGTCGTCTGGAACGTCTTCATGTCGTCCATCAAAGCTTCCGCCTTCTCGCGCAGGTTGCCCTTCGTCTTCACGTTCGGCCCGTCGATCCGCTTCACGTAGTTCCTGTCGAAAACCGCCTTCATCGGCTTCACCTTCTGCAGGTTCGGTTTCAATTTCTTCAGCAACTCCGGCTTCAACACCTGAGCATGCACCGCCGCCTCATAGGCGCTGTCTTCGAAAATGTCCCAGCCCCCAAAAACCAACTGGTTCAGCCCCGCCAGCGGCACGAAGTCCTTGATCTTTGGCGATCGGTTGTCCGTCCGTTTACCCAGGCGCACCGTGCCGAGTTGCGTCAACGAGCCGATAGGTTGGCCGAGTCCCTTCTTCACCGCCTCGACGCCCGCCATGAACGTGGTCGAAACAGCGCCCATCCCGGGAGTGAGAATGCCAAGCTTGCCTTTTGCAGGAGCGATTTTTGGAGTCATAAGTCTCTCCCAGCGTAGAAGGCGGCTCCCTTGCGGAGCAAGGAATTGGCCCGACAATAACGTTCTTTCCCTTATCATGGGTATGTAATCTCATCTTTGTAAAAGGAAACTACATGCTCGATAGAGCCCTTGCAATCCCGCTCCATCGCGCTGCCCAACTCGGTTCGCCCATCCTGGTACAGGGTCCTCGCTCCGCCGGCAAATCCACGCTATTGCGCCGTGAGTTCCCGGCACACACCTATATCCCCCTCGACGATCCCACCGCGCGCGCCCAGTCCCGCGCCGACCCCGCTCAATTTCTCGCTCGCCTCCGTGGCCCCGCTTTCGTTGACGATCTCCACCGCTCCCCCGAACTCATCGCCTACCTTGCCAACGCCCCGAACCCCGGCCGCCTTGTGCTGGCCTCCTCCCGCCGCCTCACCCTGCCGTTCACGACATTCGAGCTCCACCGCCCCACTCTCGCCGAACGGCAGCGTCGCCCTCCCCTTGCCCTCGAAACGCTCGGCCGCTTTGCCCCCGCCGTCCTTCCTCCCGCGCCCTCCACGCCACCTTGGCCGATCTCCATTCGCCTTCTCGATCAGGACATCCGCGATCTCGTGAACGTCCGAGAACTCGACCGATTTGAATCGTTCCTCCGCCTCGCGCAGTCGCAAAGCGGTGAAGTATTGGACCAGCAAGCTCTCGCCCGCGCGGCCGACGTTTCCCATCGCACCGTCGTCCGTTGGCTGGCCGCGGTCGACGCCTGCTTCCTCTCGCTCCGCCTTCCCCCTGCCGAACTGGAGTCCGGCCGACGAATCATCCAAGCTCCCAAGCTCCACTTCCTCGACAGCGCCAATTTTGAAAGCCAAGTGGTCTCGGAACTCTATCGCAACGCCCGCCACGCCGGCCACCACCCCACCCTTCGCTACTGGCGGGATTCGAACGGCCTCGAAATCTCGCTCGTTATCTGCTTCGACTCCCTCCCCCCGCTGCCCGTCTCCATTACGGAAGACCAAAATCCCTTCGTGGAAACCCGCCTCCGCCGCTGGATGCAACTGGTCGGCGTGCCGCAGGGTGCCATCATCGCAACCGCCGCCCGGCCCTCCCGCCGCGCTGGGGTCCTCCGCTACTCCGCCGCCCAACTATAGTAAAGTACCCATCGCCCCCATGCCTCGAATCTTGAGTTTCGCGCTGATCCTCGTCGGCCTCGCGTTGTTCCTGGGAAACGAACTCCGGGCCCTCTTCGCGACGATGGACCTCGCCGTTGGCCGCAACGCGGTCATCTCCATAAGCGCTTTCCGGCCGGACCCCGCCAATGAAGGGAAGACCGTACACCTCATAGGGCAGTTGACCACCCCGAAGCCCGCGACCGACGCCACCCTCGGCGTCTCCGGCGACTACGCCTCACTAAACCGGATTGTGGAGATGAACCAGTGGAGCCTCATTCCCAGGCGGCGCTCCGCCTCTAGGGACACTCTGAGCGCGAATGGCTTCGAGTTGCGCTGGTCGCCTCGCGAGGTCGATACCCGTCGCGACAACGCGCCTCCGGAGCAACTGAATCCCTCCATGGCCCTCCACACCCAACAGTTCTTCGCCGAAGGGTTGAAAATAGGAGAATTCTCAATCGACCGCGACGAAATCTCACTGCTCGGCACACCGATTCCAGTCCCCATCTCCGAACAACTCGGCAGCGTCATCGCCCTTGCCCTCCCCGGCCACACCCCGGCCAGGGAGGGCGATTGGACCGTCCTCTCTCCCGCTCCACCGAGCAGCACAACCGGACGTCCCATCTGGCCCCTCGGAGCCTATCGCATCCGGTTTGAGCAAGTACCCCTCGCAAAGGTCACCATCGTCGCCCGGCAAAGAGGCCAAAGCTTAACTCCCTTCGGCTCCGGTGTCGGCCCCAGGGCCTTTCTCGTAAGGGATGGCGAACACCCTATCGAAGCGGTTTTCGACGAAGCCGAAACCTCGAATCGGGTCTTCACCTGGGGCGTCCGATTTGTCGGCATCGCGCTCGTGCTCTTCGGACTCCTCGCCATCGTTCGCCGACGAAAGTAGAGTCGCCAGCGCTTCCGGGCCGGCTCCTGCCTACGGCCCGCTCGAAGAGTTCGGTGAGCCCCATAGTAGTCGCGCCGGTCGGAAACTTCCCCGCCTTCCCGGTACCAGCGCAGCTGGGCGAGAAAACCCGTTCGGCGGGCGTCATGTCGCTCATGATGGAATCAAGCTCTATCTTATCGATCATCCTCAATCGTTGTCGCACCCAGTGGAACCTACACGCTCGCGCCCCTCCCCCAACCGCCGCCCCGGATCCACCATCGCAAACGCCAATCCCCCCACCACCAACATCCCAGCCAACGGCATCAGCGCCCGGTCATAACTCCCCAACCCCTCCACCAAATACCCAAACGCCACCGCTGATACAAACGAACCTAACTGCCCCGCCGTATTCATCGCCCCGGAAACGGCTCCCGTATGCTCCCCGCCTACGTCCGCGCACACCGCCCACGCTACCGGCACCATCATGTTCAAAACCCCCATCCCCACCGCCAACAGCCCCACCGCCCACGTATTGTCCTTCGTCACCGTCGCCGCCATCATCAACACCCCTGCCACGATCAACGACGGAGCCCCCACTGCGCACCGCCCTACCCTCAGCCCATACCGCCGCGCCAACCCATCACTCAAAAACCCGCCCGCCAATATCCCCGCCATCCCCAACAACGGCGGCAGCGCCGAGGCAAACTTCATCTGCTCCTCCGTCAGCCCCCGCCCCGTCTGTAAGTAAGTGTAAATCCACGATAAGTAGAAGTAACCACCCCAGCAGTAACAGTGGTACATCACCAGCACCCATCGAAAGTTTCTATCTCGTAACATCAATCCCCACGGTGCCGCCTTCCGCTCCACCGTCCCTAACGGGTCCCGATACCAACTCTGCCAAACCACGGCCCACACCAACCCGATCACCGCGAACACAACGAACGGCACCCGCCACCCATAGGCCTTCAACATCGGCACCACCACCAGCGGAGTCATCACCCCGCCCACCGACGTCGCGATCCAGAATGCGGAACTCGCGCGCGCCCGCTCCCCCGTCGGAAACCACCGCGCCACCACCCCCGTCGCATTCGGAAACGCCCCCGCCTCACCCGCCCCGAACAGAAACCGCACCGCCAGCAGCGGCCCCAACCCCGTCACCGCCCCCGTCAACGCCGTAAACGCGCTCCACCAAACCACGATCCGCGTCAACACCGTCCGCTGGCCATTCCGATCCCCCATCGCTCCCGAAGGCATCTCAAACGCCGCGTCGGCTAACGTAAACGCGCCGATCACCCATCCCCACTCCCCCGGGCTCAACCCCAGCTCCGCCTGCATCCGCGGCGCGGCCACCCCAATCGCCAACCGGTCCAGATACATGATCAGGACCATCAGAAACAACATTCCCAGCACAAGACGGCGTTGCGGCAAAGCGGATCCTCCGGCCCCAGCATACCGAATCACTCCGTTCGCTCATGGACCCGCCACCATAGACCAGAACAACCGCCTGCCTCCCGCCAACAGCAAGGAAACGTTTTTCCGCAGCCAACATCTAATTAAAGAGTAGGTCTTAAGGATCGAAATCGGCCAGCCCTGAGTTGGCATCAAAGAGAGGAGTTGAAAATCATGTTGATTCGCACTAAGTTCGTTTTTGCGGGCGTTTTGGCCCTATCCGCCCTCTCCGTTGGCTTCGGCCAGCAGTCGGCGAAAGAGGATATCAAAGACGCGGGCAAGGCCACAAAGGATGCCGCCGTAAAGACGGGACAGGCCACAAAGAAAGTTGCCGTTAAAGCCGCCGATGCTACCGTTGATGGAACCAAAGCAACGGGCAAAGCCGTAAAGCGAGGCACCAAAACGGTTGTCAACAAGTCGGCCAACGCAATTGAGAAGGGCGCCGATAATGTAGCCGATAAGACCAAACCGAACTAGCCCGGAACCGTAACTCTTGCGGGGTGGACGACCGCCCCGCTTCGAAGCGCTCCCGC
>JANODS010000944.1:0-1849 GCA_031412835.1 Acidobacteriota bacterium
AGTGGCTCTTCGGTGACGTAGATCACGGCTTCGAGAATCGCCTTGAGGTCGATGTCGGAGTAGGTTACGACCTCCGGTTCGGGCTCAATCTCTTCCTCGCTCTCTGGTTCCGGCTGAAGTTCCGTGGTGGGATCGATTTCCCCCACGGGTTCCACTAAAGCCGCCATCGCGTCGTCGACGGGGCCCCCTTCACTCACCATCTCTTCCGCAGCGGCCGTCTCGGCCTGATCCCGCGGTTCCAATTCGTCTACCATAGCTTCCAACTTAACTGTACTCTTCTTCTAATCGGGCGATTGCTTCGCCTTCGGGGAACGCTTCTTCGAAGCGGTCTGTTTTGGCCAATCCGATGTCGCCAAATGCTTCCATTTGGACGAGTTTAATGGCTTGGTTCTTTACCATCTCCAGGATGGCCAGGAACATCGCGATCATCGCGTGACGGCTCCTCTGGCGTTCGAACAATTCTGTCGCTGATATCGAAGAGCCCTTACGCGTGTCGCGAAGGATGTTCTTCAAGTAATGGATCATGTCGGGGACGGTGACGTCTTCCTTGGTGATCTCAAACTGCGGGCGACTTTTGGCGCGTTCGATAACTTTTTGCAGCGTCTGCACGAGGTCGAACAACGTAACGGCCAGGCCTTGTTCTTCATCGGCGAGAAAGTCTTTCAACGCCGGATTCGACCAAGCGGCCTCTTCGACCAAGCGCTTTTGTTGCAGCATTTCGGCCGCGTTTTTGAAGCGTTCGTGTTCGATGAGCCGGTCGACGAGTTCCTGGCGAGGATCGCCCTGGGGGTCGAGCTTTTCGAGCTCGGGGTCCCGAGGCAGCATCGTCTTCGACTTGATGTGAATCAGCGTCGCCGCCATGTAGACGAACTCGGCGCTCAACTCGATATCCAGGGCCGAAGCCTGTTCAATATACGTAAGATATTGGCCAGTAATCCGGGCGAGAGGGATGTCGTAGATGTTGATTTGGTGCTTGCGGATCAGATCGAGCAGGAGGTCCAGGGGACCTTCATACTGCTCAATGTGAATATTCAACGGAGACGACACGTCCTTTCAGAATAACACCGTTCAGGGCGTCGGAGCGGCAGGCTTCTTCGTCCACTCCGTGATCCAGTCGAGGACGCTTTGGTACCAGAGCAGGCTGTTTTGCGGTTTGCCGATCCAGTGCCCTTCATCGGGGAAGGTCAAGAGCTTCGACGGCACCTTCTTCATTTGCAGGGCGGTGAAAAGCTGAAGGCCTTGGCCGAGCGGCACTCGGTAGTCGAGATCGCCGTGAATGACGAGCATCGGCGTGCGGAATTCGTTGGCGAAATAGCTGGGGGACCACTTGGCGTAGCTGTCGGGGTTGTCCCAGGGCATGCCGCGAAACTCCCAGTTGACGAACCATAGCTCTTCGGTTTCCCCGGCCATGCTGCGCAGGTCGTAGACGCCGGCGTGGGAGACGAGGGCCTTGAACTTCTGCGTGTGGCCGAGCATCCAGTTGACCATGTAGCCGCCGAAGGATCCGCCGGCAGCGCCCACCGCGTTGCGATCCATCCAGGGGTTTCTGGCGAGCGCGGTGTCGAGGCCGCGCATGAGATCATTGTAGACTTTGCCACCCCAGTCACGCGTTACGTCATCGACGAAACGCTGGCCGTAGCCCAGCGAGCCGCGCGGATTGATGATGACGAGGCCAAAGCCCTTCGCCGCGAACATCTGGTAGTTCCACCGGCCATGCCACTGGTCGAGCCAGGCGCCCTGCGGTCCGCCGTGAATCAGCAGAATGGTCGGGTACTTCCTGCCGGGCCGGAAGTTCGGCGGCTTCACGACGAATCCCTGAACGCGCATCCCACCGGAGGTGAACCAGAAA
>JANODS010000945.1:0-2011 GCA_031412835.1 Acidobacteriota bacterium
TCCACGGCGGCGGCCATGAACTCATCGGTGACCCGGACGGAGTTATTCGCGTTCTGGAAGAAAACGGAGGTATAGGCTTCGCCGTCGATGGCGGAATCGTAGCCGGCGTCGATGAGGGCGTGCGCTTTTTTCTCTTCCTTGGCTTTGCACCAGATGAAGTCGTTGATGTCGGGATGGTCGGCGTTAAGGATGACCATCTTCGCCGCCCGGCGGGTTTTGCCGCCGCTCTTGATGACTCCGGCGAAGGCGTCAAAGCCTTTCATAAAGCTGAGCGGGCCGCTGGCTTTGCCGCCGCCAGAGAGGCCGCCATTTTCTTCGCGTAGGTTGGAGAGGTTGGAGCCGGTGCCGGAGCCCCACTTGAACAGCATGCCTTCCGTGCGGGCAAGTTCCAGAATGGATTCGAGCGAGTCCTGGACGCTATTGATGAAGCACGCCGAGCATTGCGGCTTGCGGACGCCCGCGGAAACAGGCAGAGCGGAGTCGGTGGCTTCGTCGTAATACCAGCCGGAGCCGCGCTGGGATTTCACGCCGACGTTGAACCAGACGGGCGAGTTGAAGGCGGCCTTCTGCTCGAGCATCAGGTGCGCGAGTTCGTCGCGGAAGGCGTCGGCGTCGGCGGGCGTGGCGAGGTAAGAACCGGCGATGGCCCAATCAGAAATCGTATCGACGACGCGATGGACGAGTTGAGCGACGCTGGTTTCGCGCTCCGGAGAGCCAGGTTTTCCGTAAAAGTACTTGCTGGCGACAATGTTGGTGGCGGTTTGGGACCAGCCGGAGGGCACTTCGACGTCGTTTTGCTCGAAGATAACAGCCCCGGAACTGGAGCCGATCGTCGCGGTGCGTTTTTCCCAACGCACTGCATCATAAGGAGTTAGGCCGGCCGGGAGGCGGGCGGTAAAGTACCGGGAAAAGGCGATGCCGGTTCGTTGCTCCGAAGGAAAGCCTCGCCGGGCGGGGGCCGGGCGGGCGGTTAAGTCGACAGAAAGCTGACCCATACCGGGCAATGGTGCCCCAATCCATAGGGGTAGGTCAAGAACTATATCTACCTTTGGTGCAGGGGTTTACGGGGAACACCTGAGAGCCCAAGATTTTCGCCCCAGAAATCTGGCGGTTTGTCCCAAAACTGTCGCGTGCCGGGAACATCCGGGCGAGACTATTCGTAACACACCCCAAGAGCCGGTTGAGACCCTTTCCCCAATTGACAACCTTGGCCGGCTCGGTTTGTGGTTCCTTCGGCAATTGATGCGGCTCCGCTACGGCGTAATTACCGGCGCTTGGTTTGTCTATGGCGTTCTGAACGCGATGCTTGTATATTCGCGTGCCTTGCTGTACGAAAAGCCGATGCCGTGGTGGGAGACGCTGCTGTACGAGGTTTCTTTCACGATGCTGTGGGCCGTGGTGACCCCGGCGATCCTGCGATTGGCGGAAGGGTTCCCCATGTCCACGGAACGATGGTGGAGGCCTCTGCTAGTCCACTCCGCAGGCATGATGGCCGCGGCGACGGTAACGAAGTCAGCCTGGGATTTTACGATGTTGCCGTTTTTCGCCCCTTCCATGGTGCCGACGAACTTTACGGAAGCCGCCCGCAGCGTATTGCGGGCGCTGGATTTTGGATTTCTGCACTACACGATTGTTCTGGTCGGATGGCACACATGGGATTATCGCCAGCGGTATGAGGACGGACGGCTGCGCGCTAGCCAGCTCGAAGCCCGCTTGGCGACGGCGCAGTTGCAGGCGTTGAAGATGCAATTGCATCCGCATTTCCTGTTTAATACGCTGCATTCGATTTCCGAGTTGGTGCATGATGACCCGCCGCGCGCCGAGAAGATGATTGTGCGGCTGAGCGACTTTCTGCGTTTGACGCTGGAGCAGGTGGGCCGGTCGGAGGTATCGCTAGCGGACGAGATCGATTTTCTGGGACGGTACTTGGAGATTGAGCAGATGCGGTTCGAGGAACGGCTGCGGGTGGAGTGGGAGGTGGACGAGGCAGCGCTGCGAGCGCAAGTGCCGA
>JANODS010000946.1:0-1663 GCA_031412835.1 Acidobacteriota bacterium
GTGATCCAGGGTGAAGAGTTCCTCGCCTCACTCGGCCTAACGCCCGGGGAGTACGGCGTGTGCTTCCCCTTGGGAGCGGGTTCGTCGCTCGTCAAGCGGTGGCCAGCCGAGTCTTTTGCGACGGCGCTGGAGGTGGCGAGCGATTCATTCAGAATCCCAATCCTCTTGACGGGGGAACGTCATGAGGAAGAGGCCCTTGAGGCACATGCCAAGTTGATTCGGGAGAGAGGGGGGCGTGTCTCGGTGTTCGCTGGGAGTGCCAATCAACTCCCGCTCCTTGCGGCCCTGCTTCGCTGGGCTCGCTTCTTTCTGGGGAACGACACCGGCCCGGCACACCTCGCGCAGGCCTATGAGACCCCCGGCGTCGTAATCTTTGGCGGCGGAACCTGGCCACACTATCGACCTTGGGGAAAGGGAACGGTTGGTGTCGTCCATCCTCTAAACTGTTTCGGTTGCCGTTGGGACTGTGCCTTCGGCCGAGCGATTTGTATTGATGCCGTGTCGACGGAGGGCGTTATCAGGGCCCTTCGCCAATCGAGCGAAAACCCCGGCGCTCCCGCTTCGGTGGTCACTCTCGATCAGGCTCCGGTGGAGATTCAGCAGATCGTGGGCGCCGCTTCGCAGATCTACAACGCCTCGCAGCAAGATCGCCTCTCCCGCTTTCAAGCTTTGGTAGAGACGCAGTACGCGAGCAACAACAGTCAACTGCAACTGGTGAAAATCACTCGCGAGTTGGAGCAACAGAAACTGGCGGTCGTCGGCCTCCGCGAGCGCGAAGAGTCGGCAATGACAACAACCCAGACGGGTTCTGGGAATGAGATTGAAAGCGAGTTGGGCCGGATCGAGCAGCGGCTGACGGAGAGTGTCGGTGCAGCCCAAGCTCTCGTTCGTTACGGAAAGGTGCCGGACAAAGAGAATTTGGGAGCTCTGAGCGGGGCACTCGCCGCACATGGTCAGCTTGCGCCGCTCGTCTTGCAGAGCGGAGCTCGAGGAGGCTCAAGCCCGTTGGCTTTGATGGAGGCCGTCAAAGCCGCCGAAGATCGGCTCGAAATCATTCAACGGCTCCTCGCCGAGATTGACCAGTTGCGCGGCGAAGCGGATAGGCGACTGGATGCGCTAGTCGAAGCTAACCGCATCATGGCCGATCAGCAGATCGAGCTAAACCAACTACTGAACGATTGCGCGGGTGCGAAGGCGCAAAATGAGTGGCAGAGTGAGCGGCTGAAGGAGTTCGAGAGCGCCGCGAGTTCTCGTTTAACGGGACTCGAGGAAGCCAATATTTTGCTTCGCCTGAAAGATGAGGCCACCGAGACGCAGAGGGTAGAGTTGGGCTCGCTGCAAGGTAAGGTGGTGATTCAGGGGCGTCTGTTGAACGAACTCGAACAAGCCGCTCAGAATCGACTCGAAGCGCTCGCGGATGCAGCTTCGGACATAGCGGAATCTCGCCAAGCAGCGACAGACCGACTGGCCGCGATTGTGGAGGCCAACTCCCTCTTGGCCCACGAGCGAGAAGTCGCCGAAGGCCTTCGTCAGAAGCTTGCGCAGTTGAGCGGCGAACTCACGCTCGCTACCCAGCGACTTGCGGTGGCCGAGCCTGCCGCCGCCGAACGCCTCGCGGCCTTGGAAGACGTTAACCGCTTGCTCGCCGAAGGGCAGGCTAACG
>JANODS010000947.1:0-3542 GCA_031412835.1 Acidobacteriota bacterium
ACCGCTCCCCGATCCCCCCCAGGAACGGCAACGGCAACAACAACCCGAACAAAGCCAAACTCGGCACCGTCTGCACCGCATCCGTCAGCCGCACCACCACCCCGCCCATCCGCCGATTTCGCTGGCACCAAACCGCCAGTGGAATCGCCACCCCCGCCGCCGCCAGCACGGAAATCACCACCAGCACCAAGTGCTCCCCGCTATGCTGCCAAACCGAATTCATCATCCCTCCAACGTCGTGAAATAGGCCCGCACTTCCTCGTCCTCACTCCGCCGCATCGCCGCCTCCTCCCCCGCAAACACCACCCGTCCACCCCGCAAGAAGACCACCCGCTCCCCCAACCGCAGAGCCTCTCGCAGATCATGCGTCACAAACAAAATCGTCTTACGCAGCGAAAGCACTAAATCCTGTAACTCCCGCCGTAAGATCGGGTCCAGCGCCGAAAACGGCTCGTCCAAAAGCAACACCGGCGGATCGCTCGCCAACGCCCGCGCCAGCGCCACCCGCTGCTGTTGGCCCCCGCTCAACTCATGCGGATATCGGTCCAACAAACCCCCGGCCAAACCCAACGACCCCGCCACCTCCAACCCGTGCGCCCCAAACCGCCCTATCTGCCGCCGCGCCGTCCAATGCGGAAACAAACCCAAGTCCTGCGGCACAAAGCCCAACGCCCGCCGCAACTCCAACGGATCATACTCCCCAACCGCCCTCCCCCCGTACCAAACCTCCCCCGCCGAAGGCTCCAGCAACCGATTCACGAGTCGCAGCAGCGTACTCTTCCCGCTCCCGCTCCGCCCCAGGATTGCCGTCGTCGTCCCGCTCCCAAACGTCAACCCCACCTCTCGCAGAATCTCCCGCTCGCCCCGCCGAAAACTTACTCGCCGAAACTCAATCACTCTCCCTTCCGCAACCCATTCAACAACGCCATAAAGTCGCTCTCATACTCCCCCATCAGCCCCGCACTCGTAAATGTCAGCAGTTGCACCGCCCCCTTTGAACCGCTGTAGTAATACCCCCGATAACTCAGCGGAATCCCCTTCACCACCGCCTCGATCTTCAAAAACCAAACCTCCAGCCCATTCACCGTCCGCTTCTCCTGAAACGTAATCTTCGCGTTCGGGTCCGCCTTCTTCGCGTTCTCTAGCGCAATCGCCGGAAACGAATCCAGTGGAACCGGCACCCGCTCCGTAATCACTAAACCATAGCCATCACCCGTCTTATGTTTCAAGCTGAATCGCCCCGCCTCCGCCGTCTCCGCACTCGTCCACTTCTTCGCGTCGAACTGGATGCGAAGCTCCTCCACCGCCAGCGTCAACAATCCTGCGTCCGGAGCCTTTTTCGCCTCGGGCATCGGCTGATCCGCAATCGACAACCCGTTCAACAGCTCCATCAGTTGCTCTCGCTGCTGAGCGAACATCGCTTCCGTTGTGTAAGTCCACACCTGCACCGACCCCGAACTCCCGCCGTAGACATAACCCATGAAATGAAATGGGATCTGCTTAATCGTCGGCCTCATCTCTAACAACAGCACCGGCCGCCCACTTACGGTCCGTCTCTCGTCCCGCAGTAACTTCACCGTCGGATCCTGTGGACGCATATTCGCGAGCGCCGCCTCCCGCAGCACCTCCAATGGCAGTCCGGTCCGCTCACTAATCACCTTCACCCACGCTTCACCGCTGACGTGTTTGAACGACTGCACCCCGCCCTCCGTCGTATCCACTTTCCACTTCTGCTCATCCACCAACAATGAGAACTCGCCAAAGCTCGCCTTCACTCGCTTCGGTGCCTTCCCCGGCACCGCGCTCACCGGCCCCGCCACGTACTGTCGAAAACTATCGTAAGTAGCCCCAAACCGCAGCAAAAACGCCTCCACGCTCGCCTGCGCCACCCCTCCCCCTAAGTGCAAGTCGTCCTCGATCGCCGCCATCCCTCTCGCATCCCGGTACGCCCGTCCCAAATGCCGCCCCGCGTTCCACTCGTTCACTTTCTCCAGCGAAATCGCAGCCCGCACCCCACCAATCAGCCGAATCTCCCTCCCCGGCCCGAGCAACTCCATCTCCGCCCCTTTCATTCGAATCGCGTAACTATGAATCAACGCGGTCTTGTCCTCGGTAAACTCCACCCCCATCCCCCGCAGAATCTGCTCCAGCTTGGCGTTCGTTAACGTCGTCAACACCGCCCCGCCCTGCCCCGCCAAGGACACCGCGAACAGCGCCATCACAACTAAAATTCGATTCATACTTAATCCTCAGAATACGTCGGGCGAATCAAAAGCACCAGCCCAATCGAAACCAGCGCCACGCCAGCAAATGTCCCAAACGTCGCCATCAGGGGCACTTTAGCATCCCTCATCATTCCAAATCCCCAGTCCGCCAACCCACCGCAGCTAATGCTCACCATGTTCATCAGCCCATAGCCCGTCGCCCGCAGTTGTGGCCGCGCTATCTGACAAAGGATCGGCATGTTATTCGCATCAAATAGCCCCCAACCCATTCCAAAGACGATCAAAAACGCAATCGCCACCCCTAACTCCCCCGTCCGCGGCGAATAACCAACCCCTAACACCGCCACCACCACCAGCCCCGTCCCCACCGCGCTTGTATAAATCCGCCCCCTTACCGTCCGCCGCATCCACCGGTCCGCCAACCATCCCCCCACCGCCGCCGCCAATATCGCCGCCACCATCCAATAAAGCGTCGCCGAAACGCCGGCCTTCCCCTGCCCTAATCCAAACTCGGTCTTCAGAATCGCCGGCATCCAATCCCGCACAATCCACCCCGCCATCGCCGGCAAAGTAAAATACCCAACTAACAACAAAAACGAAGGTTTCCCCAACAACTCCCGCAGCGCCCCGCCCGGCGATGCCGCCAGCTCCATCGGAGCGTTCCGCACCAAAGCAAACAGCGGCCAAGCGTACAGCACCCCCAGCAGCCCACACATCTCGAACATCCACCGCCATCCATACCCCGGCTGATCGGCCACGTACCCGCTAAACCCACCCACGATCACCCCCGCGTAAATCCCCATCTGGTGCATCCCCACCGCCCGCGACCGCGTGCTCCCCCGATGATAGTCAGCAATTAGAGCCAGCGCCGCCGGCAAATAGAAGGCCTCGCTGAAGCCCATCACCCCCCGAGTCCACAGCAACTGCTCGTAAGTAGTAACCTGCCCCGTAGCCCAAGTAATCGCCGACCACACCACGAGACTCCCCGCAATCATATGCCGACGACTGAATCGGTCCGCCAGGTATCCCCCCACCGGACTAACCAACGCATAAGTCCACTTGAACAACGCCAGAATCGCCCCCCACTTCGCCTCCGTCCCAATGTCCGGAATATCAGTCATCAGCGAGAACTTCATCGCCGCCAACATCTGCCGATCCAGGTAGTTCAGCAGCGCCACCGGCACAAGCAAAGCCACCACAAACCAAACGTAGCGCCCCGTCATTGCGCCAACCAACCGAGTTCAAAACGAGCAAATGTGATCACCTCATAGGGTCGCTGTTCGCCCCGTTCATACAGCAGCCCCACCCGTCCATCCC
>JANODS010000948.1:0-8559 GCA_031412835.1 Acidobacteriota bacterium
GGGCCGGATCCTGGACGGCGCGGATGCCGTGGCCGATGCGGCGAGCGCCGAGCTTGACCATGTCCCAGACGTTTTGAGCGTTCGAGATTTCGCCAGCGTGAGGGACGAAAGGGACGCCCGCGGCCTTGATGGCACCGCGAAACTCTTCGGCTGAGGTGCTGGTTTCGTCGCCGCCGATGCCGAAGCCGACGACGCCGTTATTGGCATGATGGGCGGCGAACTTGGCGATGGGCATGGCCCCGCCGCCGCCGTGTTGGCGGATGCAATCGATGATCCAGAACACGGGGAAGGGGGCGCGCCGCGATTCGTGGTTGACGGCGGCGTAGACGGCTTCGAGGTCAAGCCGCTTCCATTTCACGACGCCGGCGGAGAGGGTGATCTCGGCATATGTGACGCCTTGGCGGCGGAGGGAGCCGATGAGTTGTTTGGCGGCGCGGCCATAATCCTCAGGCTTTTTGAGGAAGCTGACGGTCCACTTGAAGGACTCGAGGAAGCTAGGGAAGTCGTAGCAATCCCATTTGGCGGCGAGTTCGGCGTCGTCCACGTCGGGGGTGTAGGAGCCTTCCAGATGGACATGGAGTTCGGCTTTGGGAATAGTCTTCAGAAAATCAAGCACTGTTGCCATAATAGACGCATGCTCCGCGAAGAGATTGACGCTCTGCTGGGAAGTTATCACGGCGACCCATTTCGGATCCTTGGACCGCATGGCGGAGAGGTGCGCGTTTTCCTGCCCCAGGCCATGGCGGTGAGCCTGGTTCGCGGCGAGATGCGGGTGCCGATGCGGCAGACGCTGGAGACCGGATTCTGGCGCGTCGAGTGGACCGGGCCATATCGACTGGAGCTGGAATTCGCCGACGGGCGGAAAGAGCAGATCGAAGACCCGTATCGGTTCGGACCGGTGTTGAGCGAGTTCGATTTGCACCTGCACGGAGAGGGGACGCTGTACCGGGCGTGGGAGACGCTGGGAGCGCATCGCATGGAAGTGGAGGGAGTCGACGGGGTGCTGTTCGCGGTGTGGGCTCCGAACGCGCAGGCGGTGAGCGTAACGGCCGACTTCAACGACTGGGATACGCGCTGCCATCCGATGCGGATGCGGGACGGCGGCGTTTGGGAGTTATTCATCCCGGGAGTAAGTTATGGGGTCCACTATAAGTACTTCGTGAAGAGTAAGTACAACGGGTACGAGATGCTGAAGTGCGACCCGTACGGGTTTCAGACCGAGATCCCGCCGAAGACGGCGTCAGTGGTGGCGGACCTGGGACGGTACGAATGGACCGATGCGGCGTGGATGGCGGAACGGGCGGAGCGGAAGCCGCTGGACGAGCCGATGTCGGTGTACGAGGTGCACCTGGAAAGCTGGATGCGGCATCCCGACGGGCGGTCGCTGACCTACCGGGAGATGGCGATTGCGCTGGTCGAGTACGTGAAGCGGCTGAACTATACCCACGTTGAGTTGCTGCCGATTATGGAGCATCCGTTCTCGGGATCGTGGGGCTATCAAGTGACGGGGTTCTATGCGCCGACGGCGCGGTTCGGGATGCCGGACGACTTCAAGTACTTCGTGGATAAGTGCCACGAGGCGGGGATCGGGGTGATCGTCGATTGGGTGCCGGGGCACTATCCGCGGGACACGCATGGTCTGGCGTTCTTCGATGGGACGGCGCTGTACGAGCATGCGGACCCGCGCAAGGGCGAGCACAAGGGATGGGGGACGCTCGTCTTCAATTACGGCCGCAGCGAGGTGGTGAGCTTCCTGATTTCGAACGCGCTGTTCTGGCTGGAGCAGTATCACATTGATGGATTACGGGTCGATGCGGTGGCGTCAATGCTGTATCTGGACTATTGCAGAGAGCCGGGCGAATGGGTGAAGAACGAGTTCGGCGGGCGGGAGAACCTGGAGGCGATAGCATTTTTGCGCCAGTGCAATACCGAGGTCCATAAGATTCCGGGGGCGGTGACGATCGCCGAGGAATCAACGTCGTTTGTGGGGGTTTCGCGGCCGGTTTATACGGGCGGGCTGGGCTTCACGATGAAGTGGAACATGGGCTGGATGCACGACATGTTCGCCTTCTTCAAGCACAACCCAGTGTTCCGGAAGTTCAATCAGAACCACATCACGTTCTCGCTGTTGTACGCGTTCACCGAGAACTTCCTGCTGCCGATTTCGCATGACGAGGTGGTGCACGGAAAGGCGGCGTTGATCGGCAAGATGCCGGGCGATGAGTGGCAGCGGTTCGCAAACGTCCGGGCGTTTCTGGGCTTTATGTACACGCATCCGGGCAAGAAGCTGCTCTTCATGGGGCAGGAGATTGGGCAGTACGAGGAGTGGAACGAGGCTGGGAGCGTGAACTGGGCGATGCTGGACTACCCGCTGCATCGGCAGTTACAGCATTACGTGGCCGAGGTGAACGCGCTGTATCGGCGGGAGCCGGCGCTGTATGAGCGGGACAACGACGGGGACGGGTTTGACTGGGTGGACTTCCGGGATGTGGAGTCTTCGGTGATCTCGTTTAACCGGAAGGCGAAGGACCCGCGGGACTGGCTGCTGGTGGTTTGTAACTTCACTCCGATGGTCCGGCATGGGTACCGGATTGGGGTGCATGAGTTAGGGACATACATTGAGATCCTGAACTCGGATTCGCACCTGTTTGGCGGGTCGAATGTGGGCAACCACGGATGGGAGTTGGCGGAAAAGGTTTCGGCGCATGGACGGCCCTATAGTCTGGCGCTGACGTTGCCTCCGCTGGGGGTTCTTGTGTTCAAGATGGCACGACCGGAAGCGTGACGGACGCCGGATGGAATTTTGGGCTGCTGGCGCTGTTCGCGGTGCAGCATAGCGGGATGGCGCGGATGCGGGTGAGTCGGCGGGTGTATGCGCTGGCGTCGTATGCCGTATTGGGCCTGGCATGGCTACTATGGTGTCCGATGAAGGATGTCCTATGGCGGACGCCGGGATGGCTGTGGGCGGGCTGGGCGGCGGGCTTTGGGCTGCTGGTGTGGGCGGGAGCCTCGTTGGGCACCGGGGAGTTGCTGGGATGGCGGGAGCCGGGGCCGGCGCGGTTTCGGGAGCCGTTTTTGTATCGGTATTCGCGGCACCCGATCTACGTGGCGGTGCTGCTGATTCTGTGGCTGCAGCCGGTGATGACGGAGGGCGGGCTGTTGGTGGCGGTGACGCTGACGGGCTATCTGTTCGTGGGGATGGAGTTCGAGGAGCGGAAGCTGAAGCGGGAGTTAGGGGCCCCGTATCGGGATTATCAGCGGCGGGTACGGCGGTTGCTTTAGACTCAAGGGTTATGAAGCGTAGAGCCTTTCTGGGAACAGTTGCCGCGGTGGGCGCGGCGGAAGCGGCGGCTCCGGCGTTGCTGAAGCCGAAGCGGTTGGCGGCGGGGCAGACGATAGGACTCGTGACCCCGTCGACATCCGTGAGCGACCCGGACGAGCTGCGGACGGCGGTGAGGACGATCGAGCACTTTGGGTGCAAGGTGAAGATGGGCCAGTTTGTGAAGCGGAAGGTGGGGTATTTGGGGGGGACGATTGAGGAACGGGCGGCGGATGTGAACGCGATGTTCGCGGATCCGGGCGTGGACGCGGTGTTCGCCATTCGGGGTGGGTATGGCAGCGCGCAGATCCTGCCGGCGCTGGACTATGAGGTGATTCGGAAGAACCCGAAGATCTTCATTGGGTACAGCGACATTACGGCGATGCACTTGGCGATCCACCAGAAGACGGGGCTCGTGACGTTTCATGGGCCGGTGCCGCTGTCGGCGTTTACGGAGTATACGCAGAAGCATTATCGGAAGGCGCTGTTTGAGAATGGGCCGATTGGGACGGTGACCAATCCGGTGGAGGCGAATCCGCTGCGGCCGGGGCATACGCTGCGGACGATTGTGGGCGGGAAGGCGCGCGGGGCGCTGACGGGGGGCTGTTTGACGCTGCTGGCGACGACGATGGGGACGCCGTACGAGGTGGATACGAGGGGGAAGATTTTCTTTATTGAGGACGTGGGGGAGGAGCCGTATTCGATGGATCGGATGTTGACGCAGATGCGGCTGGCGGGGAAGTTGGAGCAGGCGGCGGGGATCGTGTTTGGGGAGTGCTCGCGGTGTACGCCGAAGGATTATAAGCCGGGGTTTGACAACAATTTGTCGCTGGGGGAGGTGGTGGATGAGATTCTTGGAAAGTTGAAGATTCCGGTGCTTTCGGGCATGACGATTGGGCATACGGCGGACCAGTTGACGCTGCCGATGGGGGTGATGGCGACATTGGACGCCGATAAGGGCACGCTGACGATTGAAGAGGCGGCGACCAGCTAGACCTACGGCTTACCGGGTTGATTGTTGCCCGGGTTTTGCGGAACGAAGCCGGATTGGCGAGCGGGTGATTTCCAGGTTACGCCGATCGCAGAAATGTGGCGACGAGTAGACACACTTCGAGCGCGCCGGTTGGCGAGTAAGTTGTCAAAGAGCGAAATACAGTTCGAAGGCGGCGGGGTTCTACGAAACGAAGCTAGTTCAGCAGCGGTCGGTATAGGCCGGGGCGCTGACCGGAACGTTGGGGCCTAATTGCGGTTCGAACCCAACTTCGGGCAGAGGGTGGTTGGCCGCAGCTGCGTTGACTTCTTCCGGTTCGGGCTTAACGGGCGGCGGCGGCAGCGTCCGGCGCTTCTCCTGGGCATAATGCAGATTTTTGAGGCAGCGCTGGTGGCTCCTTTCGATCGCCGTGACGTACCGCTGCAGGTTGCGATAGATCGCATCGTTCGGGATGCTCGCAAACGATACCGCGATGAGTTGATCCGGATCGGAGGTGACGGGTTCATTTTCCTCGTTCTCTTCGTTGAGATAGTTGAAGGTATCTTCAACGAGCATGTTGATCGTTTTCGCTTCGACGCGGCGGGCGCGATTGAGCCGCCATTGGGATTCGGCGAGTTGGTCGGTGAGCATTTGCTCTTCGGGCGTGGCGGGGCTGTAGGCGTCCCGTACCTCGGCGAGGAGCAGGTCGAATTCGGCTGGCGATTCGCCGCGAATGGGCAGTGTGGAAGAGCAGAGACCGTGCGCCAGACGGTTTTGGCTGGACGCCGCTTTGCCTTCGGCCGTGCGGGGTCCGGTTGATTTCATGGCGTTGCGCCGGTTGGCCATCGTTTGCGCTACGGCATGGCGATTGGCGGCTTCGGCGGCCATTTCAGCTTCTTTGTCGGCGACGAACTTGGTGAGGATAGCATCGCGGTTGGCAGCGTAAAATTCGTTAAACATGGGTGAATTCTCCAGGGTGTAGAAATGGAAAAGCCCGCTTGGCCGAGGATTCGGTCAAGACGGGCTTATCTGCAAACGATCCTACAATACGGGAGAGGGACAATTTGCCCAGTGTGTCTGTAAGTGATAGAAAAAAAGCGAAAGATTTATTTTTTTGGTCTGTGAGGCGCTGGCAAAACTCCGTTCAAAACTCTTGATAGGGGTGGTCGCGAGCTACAGTTGTCAAGCTTTTGCCCTGGCCCTATCAGTACTACTCGCCGCCCAGAGCCTTCATCAGATCGCGCAATCGCCGCCGGCTGACCTCCAGGCGCTGTCCACTCCGCAACGCGATCTCTGCCGCCCCGCCTGGAAACGGATGAACTTCCAGCACAGCCGCCAGGTTCACCAGCGCTCCCCGCGACACTCGGAAGAAGCGGACCGGATCTACCCGCGCCTCTAGCTCGTGCAGTGGCGGGTCGATCCAATGCTCCTGCCCTGTTTCGGTTACCAATTTCGTCAAGCCATCCATGGACTCGAAGAACGCCACCTTGGCCACCGGCACCACCGTGTAGTGCGACCCTTTGCGAACCAGAAATCGCGCGTCTGGCCGCCGCACTACAGCGTCCACCGCGACTTCGACCGAAGGTGTAGCTCTGGATCCGACGCGGGCCAAGGCCTGAGCTAATCGAGCCCGGCTCACCGGCTTCAGCAAGTAGTCCACCGCGTTCAACTCGAACGCCTCAATCGCATGCTGGTCGTACGCCGTGCAGAAGATGATGGCCGGCCGTGGTAATGCCAGGCAGGCCGCCACGTCCAGCCCCGTGCCGCTCGGCATCTGGATATCGAGAATTAACAAGTCTAGTTTTAAGGACGCCGCCAGCGTGATCGCCTCCACGCCAGTCGACGCCTCGCCGGCGATTTCCACCTGAGGATGAGCGGCGAGCATTTGGCGTAGCCTCTCCCGCGCCGGAGCCTCGTCGTCTGCTATTAGCACCCGCATCACTGGTGTCCGTTCACTGGCAGCCGCATTCGCACGCGGCAGCCCATGGGCATATTTTCCCATTGCAAGCCGGCCCGCTCGCCGTAGTAGCCCCGCAGCCGGTCCGTCACGTTGCGCAATCCGTGGCCATCGACGGGCGCGAACCCCGCTGGAAAGCCCGGTCCGTTGTCGCAGACGTCCACCACCAGCATCTCTCGATTGCCCCGTACGGCTACCTTCAGCCGTCCCGCCGCCATCTGCGACAGGCCATGCTTCATCGCGTTTTCCACCAGCGGCTGAATCAACATTGTAGGCACTTGCACCCCTTCCATCCCGGGATCGCTCTCAATCGATACCACCAGCCGATCCCCAAATCGAGCCTGTTCCACCGCCAAGTAGGAGCGAACGAAGTCCATCTCTTCTCCCAGTCGTACCCACTCCTGCTGCGATCGGTTCAACGCATAGCGAAACACCTCCGCCAACTGAGTGACCGTTTCATCCGCTAGTTCCGGCCGCACCCGGATCCATCCTGCGATCGCATTCAACGCGTTGAACAGAAAGTGGGGGTTTATCTGTGCCCGCAACGCTCGCAATTCCGCACGGGCCGCGTGCTCCCGCAGATCCTGCTGCTGTGCGCGGAGCAGTACGTTCTCCCGCACCACGCGCAGCGTCCGCGCCAATGATTCCAGCAGGCTTTGATCGCCGCTTAGATACGGAATTCCGGTCCGGCGAGGCCGCAACCGAACGGACCCCAGCCGCAGTTCGCCTTCCATCGCCGGTGGGGAGAAATCGCCGAACCAGACATCGGCAGGAGCGTCAAAGATCTCCTCCAGCGACCGCTGCGCCGCATTCCGCAAATCGTCTTCCGCAGCGCACTGCCGCACGTCGCCGGCAAACAGACGCTCGGCCTCCATCGGCGAATATCGGCGGCGCAACGCCCGCCTGTCTACCCAATCGCTCACCCGCTGCAACACCGCCGGACCGGCCAGCCACGCCAGGAGGAGCAGCACCGCGGTGAAATCCGCCGGCACGAAGACGCCCACCAGCGCCGCGCCACACAGGAAATACATGCCGCCCTTCAGGAACACGTCGAAGAATGCCAGCCGTTCGCAATAGTAGAGCCACACGGCCAGGAAACCCAACAGCAGATAGTCCGGCAGCAGGTCGTATAGCGGACTCTCTCCATACCGCGACCCCAGCGCCGCCACTAGGAATCCGGCGAAGATCAAGGCGTTCCACCAACGATGCCTAGCCTCCACGGTGGGCCGGTCCCGTTTGGCCGCCACTAACACGAAGAGCGCTAGCACCGCCACTAGCCCCAGCCGCAGCGTGGGCAACGAGTCGCTTTCCGGGGTTAGCACGGAAAAGTAAAGGGCGCTTAGCAACACCCGCCAAGCCGTGCGTCCCGGCACTACTTGCCATCGCTCGCGATCCAGCACCAGATGCAGCATCAGCGGGGGTAGCGCTCCCGCCAGCAGGTCGCGCAGATACTCAAACGCCGGATGCGTCACAAAGAAGAGCGCCGCCACCAGATTACTTACCAGCGCGCCTGCGCAAACTAAGCTGAAAACGTGGAATACGGCATGGTCTGTCCGGCGCTCCCGCCAATACGACCAAGCCAGCCACAAGAACGCCATCGCGCCAAACGCGAACAGCGCCAACGACGTATAGTGAATCAGCGACAGGATCATGGCCAGTTCTCCACCGGCTTCCCCGTCGCGGCCTTCAGCGCCCGAAGCAACTCTTCGTAGTGATCCTTGTGCACCGTCAACAGAACGGCTCCCGTCTTGCCATCGGGCGTCTTGTACTCGACACTTACAATGTGATCCTTGCTCTTGTGCAGCAAACCGAACAGCGCGAGCGGCGTAGCGAACACGCTCAACACCGCCATATCCGCCACCCGGCGGTATGCCTTCTGCCCATAGCTGACCGTCACAACGTGCGCCGCCGGAATCACCAACCGCTTGCGGCCGGCAAACAGCAAGTCCAACTCGCCCTGCCGCACGGTCAGCGTGGTATTCCAGTCGAAGGGATTCACCTTCGCGTCCACCGTGCCCCCCTGATAGCGGATCTTGTTCCAGGAGTTGGCTTCCGCCGCCGACACGCGCGCCATTAGTAGCCCGGCCAGGGCTGCCGCAGACGCGCGTCGTGTGATCTTTCTCTTCATCGGCAACTTCAGAATAGTCAATGGTCCGCGGCCGGGCAATTAAAAACTCGCGACTGGCTAGAATCCAGAGGTGAATGGCTATCCCTCGCCCGGCCGCCACTCAACAGCGCGTTCCCGCCGTTCGTCGGAAGTCCGTGGACGGCCATCGAAACCCCGGGTAGCATGGGTTCAATGAAGAAAGTTGC
>JANODS010000949.1:0-9231 GCA_031412835.1 Acidobacteriota bacterium
AGCGTCCCGCATGGTTATAAGCTCATGCGTCGCCCCTGCCGCCTTCATCTTTTGGTCCAACCACTGGCTCTGCTCGTAGGCCACATACGTATCCTTGGTCCCGTGCACCGTCAACGTCGGAGCCGCCATCGGATTCACGTAATAAAGCGGGCTCGCCACTAAATGCTGCTTCCGGTTGTGTGCCAAATCGTTGCCGATCCACTGCGGCAACACATCCTTGGCATCGACACTGGCGTCATAGGATTTCGTAAAATCGGTCGGACCATAAAAGTTCACAACGGCCTGCACCTGGCTCGATTGGTCCAGGTTTGGCCCGGAGCCATCAAAGACGTTCAACTGGCCGGTCAACCCCAGCATCAGCACCAAATGGCCACCCGCCGAACCGCCCGTGGCCCCAATACGATCCGGATCCAGGTTGTACTTCCTCGCGTTCGCGCGCAGAAAGCGAACGGCTGCCTTCGCGTCTTCCACCGCCGCGGGGAACTGATGGCGCGGCGACAGCCGATAGGAAGCCGTCGCGGCAACGTAACCCTGCTGCGCCAGCTTAATGCACAGCTTGTGATAACTGGCCCTGGACCCAGCCCGAAAGCCGCCGCCGTGGATGGCGAGCACCGCCGGGTGCGGGCCCCCGGTCTTGGGCCGGAAAATGTCCATCGCCACTGGCCCTCCGACGCGAGAGTACTCGACATCAAAATGGAGGGCCACATCATCGGGCACCATTGGGGCAACCGGCTTGGGGGGCTGCGCCAGGGCAGCCAGCGCGAAAAGAAGAGAAAGTGCGAAGCGCATGAGTTCGCACGATATCACAAGCGGGCCGCGCGCTCCTGATCCAACAACGCTCGTTTCCGATCCATTCCCCAACGGTAGCCGCCCAACTCGCCAGACCCTCGAATCACCCGGTGGCAAGGAATCACCAGCGCTATCCGATTGGTAGCGCAAGCCCGCGCCACGGCCCGCGCGGCCTGCGGCTGGCCTATGCCGCGGGCCACCTGTTGGTAGCTTTGTGACTCGCCGCTCGGAATGCTCTGCAAATACCGCCACACTCGACTTTGGAATGCTGTTCCGGCCACGTCCAACGGCAGCGCGCCAATCGGTGTGCCACTCGACAGGTAACCCCGCAGCGCCTCCCGCCAAGCGATCAGCTCGGCCGGCCACTCCGGGCCCATCGGGTTGATGTCGGCCTTCGGATACTCACTCCGCAGGCCTTCTGGAGTAGCTTCAAACTGTAAGTAGCAAAGCCCCCGATCGGTCGCCCCCAGCAGCAAGGGGCCGAGCGGCGTATCGAGCGTCACATAAGTGATGGCGGTGCCACGGCCACCCTGCCGATACTGCGCCGGCGTCATGCCGAGTGTCTTATCGGCGCGCTCATAGAGGCGCGAACTCGATCCAAACCCGGCGTCGTACATCGCGGGGGTCACGGCGTCGCTCTGCCGCACGGTCGCTTTGAAAAGCTGCATGCGAAGGGTCTCCTGATACTGTTTCGGCGAAACGCCGACAGTTTCCTTGAACTTGCGTTGTAGATGCGCCGGGCTCCATCCGGCCCTCTGGCCCAGCGCCGTCAGTGAGATCGATTCCGCCGCGTTCTCTCGGATGTACCGACAAATCTCGTCGATCTTGGGCTTCGTTTCGTGCTCGGCCTGACATCGCTTGCACGGCCGAAATCCGGCCGCGACCGCTTCTTCCGCCAAATCGAAAAACACGACGTTTTCCCGGTTCGGGCGCCGAGACGGGCATGTCGGTGAACAATAGATCCCGGTCGTCACCACGCCATAGAAAAACGGCCGTGCTTGGCGATTCCCAATCGCTTGCCAACGTTCATGCGGCGTCATGGAAAATCACCCCCAATGCAAATCGCTCGCCCGACTTCACCGGGCTCACGCCGTGCCGGATGTTAACTCTGTGATAACCCACCGCCCCACGGCGAGGGCAGGTTCGATTTGTAAAAACGATCCCTTCCCCCTGCGCAGGCAACAGCGCTTGGGCCATCGACTGCGCTCTTGGCCGCTGTTCCACCAGAATGAACTCTCCGCCCGTGAACTCCCGGCCCGGTTCAGAAAGGGAGATGACCACCTGAAACGGAAACGCTAGGGCCCCGTAAAGATCCTGGTGCAGGCAGTTGTAGTCGCCTGGACCATAACGCAACAGCAACGGCGTAGGCCGGCACTGGCCCGCCTTGTGACACGCGGACAAAAACTCATCCAAAGTCGCCGGATAAACGAACGGCAGCCGCAAGAGATCGTTCCACGCGTTGGCCAACGGTGCCAATTCGCCATAGAGCCGGCGCCGCAGGCGATCCACCGTTGCGGGCAGCGGATACGCGAAGTATCGATACTCCCCTTGGCCAAATCGATATCGGCGCATATCGATGGTGGCCCGAAACAGGCCTTCCACGGCATATCCGGCCCGGAGTTCCAAGCATTCCACGGCCGTCACAAGCGCTCCAGCCGAAACCCAACCTTGCGCAGTAACCAAATCGAGCATCATGAGCTTAGCTTAGAGCGAGTGCAAGTGTGAAAATATCCGAATATTGTGACCACATCCACTCTTCCGAACTCTGTGCCCGTTGACACCTGGAAGTTGCTCCCCTATACTTCAGAAGTAGCTGATCCCCAACGCTTTATCGATTTCGTTGGGATATTTTCAAACTCGGCAGGCTGGTTGGCGCTGTTCCATGGGATAGCACACTGTCTTCACGCTTCGCCCGGAGAGATGGCATGGCATTTAACCCCGACAGTCCAATACCGAACGAACCCGTTCCTGGTACCGAATCCCGTCCAGGCCCCGGGCCCGCGGCGGCACCAGATCTTCCAGGTCTTCCGCTCCCGGAAGCGGATGTAGAAGAGGAAGAGACCTTCTCGATGGATGATGTCCTCGCCAATGAGTCTCTCGAAGACTATGGCGATTTCTCTATTCCAACGGGTGGCGAAGTCCTGCAAGGCTACGTCGTTAAAGTCACCGCCAACGAAGTTCTCGTCGATATCGGTGCCAAGTCGGAAGGCGCGGTGCCCATCTCGCAGATCCCCACCGTCGACGGTAAAGTCACCGTCAAGCCTGGTGACACGCTCGAAGTGACTGTCGAGCGGGGGCAGCTAACTCCCGAAGGCTACGTCGTCCTCTCTCACCATAAGGCGTCGAACTCCAAGGCTTGGGATGCGCTCGAAGCCGCTCTGAACGCCAATCAAGTAATTACGGGAAAGGTGACGGGACGGACGAAAGGCGGCCTGATGGTCGATGTCGGCGTCGAAGCGTTCATGCCCGGTTCTCAAGTCGATGTTCGTCCCGTCTACAACGTCGAAGCCTTCGTCGGCCAAGACATTCCGGTCCGCGTCGTCAAACTCAATCGCCGTCGCGGCAACGTCGTCGTCTCGCGCAAAATGGCGATCGAAGAAGACGTGATCGCCAAAAAGTCAGTGCTGCTCGATCAAGTCCACGAGGGCGGCGACATCCGCGGCATCGTTAAGAATCTCACCGAGTATGGTGCCTTCATCGATCTCGGCGGCATCGATGGTCTGCTTCACGTCAGCGACATGAGCCACGGCCGGGTCACGCATCCGAGCGAAGTCGTGCAGGTCGGCCAGGAACTCTCGCTCCGCGTTTTGAAGTTTGATCGCGACAAAGAACGCATCTCTCTCGGTCTGAAACAGATGCTTCCCGACCCGTGGGAAACCGTCGTCGCCCGCTATCAACCTGGCACCAAAGTGCTCGGTCGAGTGGTCAGCGTCACTGACTATGGATCCTTCGTCGAACTCGAAGCCGGCGTTGAAGGCCTGATTCATATCTCCGAAATGACGTGGTCGCGCCGCATGCGGCACCCGTCCAAAGTCGTTAAACCGGGCGATCCCGTCGAAAGCGTCGTTCTGGAAGTGAAGTCCCGCGAACGCCGCATCTCGCTCGGGATCAAACAGCTCGAAGCGGACCCCTGGACCACCGTCGCCGAACGCTACGCCATCGGTAGCGTCGTCGAAGGCCGCGTTCGCAAGCTCTCCGAGTTCGGCGCGTTCATTGAAATTGAAGAAGGCATCGACGGCTTAGTGCACGTCTCTGACCTTTCTTGGACCAAGCACGTCAAACACCCCTCCGACCTCCTGAAGAAAGGTCAAATCGTTCAAGCGGTCATCTTACAAATCGACGCCCCCACCCGTCGCCTGTCGCTCGGCATGAAACAGTTACAGCCCGACGCCTGGGAAAGCTTCTTCCAGTCCCATCAAGTTGGCGACCTGGTGAAGGGTAAGGTTTGTCGAGCCTCCACGTTTGGCATGTTCGTTGAAGTCGCCCCTGGGGTTGAGGCCCTCTGCCACAATTCGGAAGTGCCCGGTTTCCAACGCGGCCAGGATGGCAAGTCGCCAGCGCTCCCGGTCAACGAAGAGTTCTCATTCAAAATCATTCGCCTGAACGTGGCCGAAAAGAAGATCGGACTCAGTCTGAAAGCAGCTGCGGAAGACGAAGAGAAAACGCGTCTGGCCGACTATCAGAAACAGGCCGCGGCGGCCACGACCACCATTGAAGAGGCGCTCCGGAGTAATGACGCCGACGCCGCCCCCCCCACGACCGAGAGCGGCGAGTAGCCCCCAGGAGACCTTCGAAATACTATGGCAATGACGAAAGCAGACTTAATCGAAGAGGTGTCCAAGGTCGTCGATATGACCCGAAAGGATTCCGAGGTCATCGTTGAGGCCATCTTCGATAGCGTTGTGCGCAGCTTACGGCAAGGGGACAAAATCGAAATCCGGGGCTTCGGCAGCTTCCGAACTCGGCAACGCCAACCGCGGGTCGGGCGCAATCCCAAAACCGGTGCCCGAGTCGACGTTCCGGCCAAACGTATTCCGTTTTTCAAGCCCTCCAAAGAGTTGAAAGACATCGTCAACGGCCACGAAAGTCCGGAAGATATCGATACGGACGACTAACCATGGATCGGCTTTGGAGCCCCTGGCGCTTCCGATATGCGACCCAGGGCAAGGCCGCCGATGCGGAGGCCTGCATCTTTTGTGACAAGGCGGTCCAGACCGATGATGAAGCGAATCTCGTTCTCTATCGGGGCGTCACCTGCTACGCCCTGCTGAACTTATATCCGTATACCAACGGGCACTTGATGATCGTGCCCTATGAGCACGTCGACTCGCTCGCCGAAGCCAGCCCAGAAGCTGCCACGGAGATGATGAGCTTGGCCCGCGTGGCTGAAACGGCCCTCCGGACGGTCTATAACGCCGGTGGCATCAACCTCGGCATGAACCTGGGGGAATGCGCCGGAGCCGGCGTGGCCGGGCACATCCATTTGCACGTCTTGCCCCGTTGGTTCGGCGACGCCAACTTCCTCTCCGTCGTCGGCGAAACCCGCGTCCTGCTCGAAGAGCTACCGGTCACCTGGAAGCGACTTCGAGAAGCGTTCGCTGTTATTTCTTCTTGACTCCGCAGGCCCCGCGCGCTAGGTCCGTCTCGGCGCCAATCAAGCCAAACGCGCTCCAATTCTCTTCTTGCGTGATGCGCTTCATCAGTTCGCAGGCGCGTTCCGTCTGCCCTTCCTGCCGCTGAAAAACGGCCACCCCATACGCCGCCGTCGCAAAACTGTTCCCCGCCGCCGGCCCCTCTATCGTCTGCTCTTCGGTCCGCAGACCTTTGTAGAAAAGCAACGCCCGGTGGTAAGCGGTGTTCTCTTTCACGTTCATCTTTTCCGTGATTCGGTCAAGCAACTGTCGAGCCTCCGCTGTCTTCCCGGCTCGGCGCAACGCCCGATAGGTCCAATCGGTGAGCGCCACCCGCGAGTCGTCATCCAGCGCGTAGCAAGCCCGCCAATCCGGCGGTAGCCCGTGCAAAAACGACGGCTTCGGCTTGTCCGCCATCCACAGACAACGCGTGTACTCTCGCGCCGCGTGGTTGTAATCCCCGCGCATAAAGTACGCGAGACCCAAGTGGTAAGCGACATCAAAGCTCGACGGCACCAGTGTCGCCGCCGCTTTCAAATCCACCAGTGCGGCATCGAATCGGCGAATCGACAAAAGCCGATGGCCGCGAAACCGCGGAAACCGAACGTCATCGGGATAGGTCTGCATCCCGCGCGTATAAATCGGAATGGAATCAGCAAACCGCAAAAACTGGTCCCGGGCTCGCGCCGCCCCAAAAATCAGATCCGCCTTGTCGCCACCCTGGCTCAGCTCCAAGTCCGCCTTCGCCACCACTCCCGTGGGATCAGGGCGGGCAAAATAGGCCTTACCCAGCGGTGAATACACCTCCGGTTCGGTCCGTTGGGCCAATAAGGACCCTACGCAAATCAGAATGCTCAGGCAGGTCCCCTTCATTGTCTCTTTTGACTCTATCCTACTGCGACAGTGAGATGTGCTTTAATAAATGCAAAGTTTTTGTCGTAACGGGATTCTAATGGGATTGCATTCGTTCGCTCTTAGGCGCTACGCGTGGCTATGGCCGCTGCTCGCGTTACTTTGTGCCGCCACCTATTGGCGAACCCTCGGCTTGCCGCTGATCAGCGACGACTACCTGCAGATCGAACTCGGCCGCCAGTACGGAGCCCTCTCTCAGTGGCCGGATCTCGCCGCCGACGTCCTCTACCGCTGCCGCGCCACCTCCATCGTCCTCACCCATTGGACCGAACATTGGTTCGGTGTCGACCCCTTCTGGTTCAATCTTTCGAGCCTCCTCCTCCACTTCTTCAACTGCTCGCTCGTCGTTGCGCTCGGCTTGTGGCGCCCTATCGGCTTTGCCATCTCAGTCCCCGCGGCGTGCATTTTCGCTTTCTTGCAGCGCCCCCACGAAGCTGTCGTCTGGTACGCCGCCCAGCCCGAACTTCTCGTCTTCACCTTCACCATCACCGCTCTCGTTGCCTGGATGCTTCACTGCAATACGGGGCATTGGCGCTGGTTCGCAGTATCCATAGCTTCCTTTATCCTGGCACTTGCTTCAAAAGAGTCAGCCGTCGTTTTCGTGCCCCTGGCGTTCCTCGTCGCCGGATGGGATCGGAAACTGTGGTGGCGACTAGCCCCGGTCGCCGCACTCTCCCTTCTCTACTTCCTCGCCATCCACGCCAATCAAAAGGACCACCTTCATTTCAACGATGGAACGTTTTCCCTCTCCGCCCCGTTCTGGGCCGTCGAGCTCAGAACCGTCGCCCGCCTCCTCGGCTTCTGGGGCACCGCGGCACTCCTCGTCCTAGCGGCCTGGCATCGCAGTTGGAAACTGATCGGCCTCTGCATCCTCTGGATGGTCATCACGCTCCTCCCCTACAGCTTCCTCACCTATCAAGGCCTCGCCCCCAGCCGCCATGCCTACATGGCTGCCGTCGGCAAGGCCTTCCTGCTCGCCGCGGCGTGGCTAACCCTGCGAGACCGCTTCCCCCAGCGCCAGGGAATCGCCCTCGCCGTCGCAGCCATCTGCATCCTCCAACAAACTGTCTACGTTGCCACCTACAAGCACCGCCAGTTCCTCGAACGGTCAATGGCCACCGAACGCCTTGCCGCCGCCACCCAGGGATACTCCGGTCCCGTCCAGGTTCGCTGCTTCCCCTATCCCCTCGAAATCGCCGCGGTAACATTGTCGGTTCGAACCGCAAAACGCGCCTGGTTGGAAATAGACGGCGCTCCCGAAGAGCCTCGCGTCGTCGACTATTGCCCCGTTACGGATTAGGCCGTCTGTACGGGCTGTCCAAGTAACGCTTCGACTCCTTCCCCGCATCCGACTCTGGTGCCCCTTTCACCGCCTCAGCATAGGCCGCCCGCGCCTGCGCGCGCTTCCCCGTCACGTCGTACGTCTGCCCCATCCGCATCCACGCGTTCATCCCCGTGTTCACGTCCACCTCCCCCGCCGCCGCCGTCACCATCCGCAAATTCTCCAGCGCCCCCGCATAGTCCCGATACCAAAACAGCAAGTTCCCCCGCGCATACTGGATCTTCCCCGCCGGCAAACTCTTCAGCCCCGGAGCCCCCTGCCGCTTCAATTCGTCCATCCGCGCCAACACCGCCAACGCTTCTTCCTTGTTCCCCAAATCCCCATACATCTGCACCACCTCTAACCGATAAAGGTAATTCCTCGGAAACAGCCGAATTAATTCCAGTAACAACGGCACCGCCTTCTCCGCATGCCGATCCCGCCGATAAGCCACCGCCAGCGCGATCATCGCGTCCACCTTGTTCTTATCGCCCTTCGCCGCCACTAACTCCACCATTCGCAGCCCCCCTTCCCGGTCGCCCCGGAACCCAATCAAAAAGCCCAGCAGCTTCCACGTAAACGGCAAACTTCCCACAATGTAGTCGTGCACCCCCTGCACCAAAAACGCATCAATCCGGCTCGGATCCGCCTGTGTCACCTGCATCTGCAATTTCCGCGAAAGCGTGAACTGTTTCAACGATTCCCGCCACATTTTTCGAATCAGAAAGTTGTAGTTTGCCCGCAATCCATGCGCCACGCCGAGAAGGTAAATCGCATCCAGATCCTTCGGATTGAGCGCAATGCGCGCCTCGCTCAAAGCAATCGCCCGATCAATCGAACGATCAAACCGCAGCTGTTCCGCTGGCGTCGCTACAATTTTGTCGCGCTGCAAAAACGGATTATTCCCCGTCACCAGCTCACTCTCCAGGGCCCCGGCGCGATCCATCTCCCGATATAGAATCGCCTGCGCCAAGTGGTTGTATCCCGCCGGCTCGCCTGGCCGTTCCGCAATCTCCTTTTCGAAGATCGCAATCGCCGGCTCATACTCCAAGTTATAGAAGTGATCAAAACCCTTGCTTACCGATTGCGCCGCCAGCGCCGCCGGAACCAATATCGTCAACCAAAGTAAGTTCATAGTTGCTGCAAAGCCCACCGGGCATGTTCTTGGATCACTATATCGTCCCCCACCGCCAACCGTTCCAGAGGCTCCCGAAATCGTTCCAAACCCGCGTTCCCCATCGCAATGCAAACGTTTCGCAAAAAGCCCTGGTACCGGGTTCGCTCCACCGGTGTCCCCGCAAACAGCGCTGAAAACTCGTCCCGGCTCAACGCCGCCAGCATCTCCAGTGGCGGGTCCACCATCGACCCCTCCCAGACCTCCGCCGTCGCCGCCCGCCGATTCCACGGACAAACATCCTGGCATATGTCGCACCCAAATACCTGCCGACCCATCGGCCCGCGCAATTCCTCGGGAACCGTCCCCTTCAGCTCAATATTCAAGTAAGCAAGACACAGCCGAGCATCCAACTCCCCGCCATCCAACGCTGCCGTCGGGCAAGCGTCAATACACCGCGTACA
>JANODS010000950.1:0-3223 GCA_031412835.1 Acidobacteriota bacterium
TCCTCGTCCTCTTCGGCGTCCTCGTCGGCGAAACCGTCGCCGGCATTCCCGGCCTCTTCCTCTCCGTCCCCGTCATGGCGACCATCCGCATCATCTACCGGCACCTGCGATGAGAGCGTGGTTATGGCTCCTGGCGATGCCCCTCTCCGCCCACATGGTCAGCCTCAGCAGCGGACAATTGGAGATCACCGGAACTGAGGCCCAGTTGATCCTCCGCGTCCCCGCCTACGAACTCACCGCCGGCGAACAGTCGCTCGACAACGCCTATCAGATCCAAGGGGCAACCCTAGCCGGCCGAACCTGTGCCCTCGACGGTCAGGAACTCGTCTGCACGTACAAATTCACTGCCGTCCCCGCCTCCCCCCGTGTCATCTGCCGCCTCGCCCAGGCCCTGGTCGCCAACCACGTCCACGTCCTCACCGCCCGCCGTAACGGCGAAGTCGCCCGCCAAGTCTTCTCCGGCTCTGTCTACGATGCCGACCTCCGCTTCGGCGGCGGCCAGGACCCTCTCCCCGCTGCCCTCGACGGCGTCAAGCAGGCCTTTTTCGGCTGGGCCCGGCTGCTCCTGCTCTTCACGATCGGCTTAGCCGCCCGCACCCGACGTGAAGCCGCGGCCTTTGCCCTCGCACTTGCAATCAGCCAAACCGCCTCGCTATTCTTCGCCCTCCCCGCTGCCCCGCGCTTCGTAGAGGCCGCCGCCGCCATCGGCGTCGGCTATCTCGCCTTCGAAGTCCTAATGCTTCCTGATGCCGGCCACCGTTGGCTAGCCGTAGCCGGCGTCGGCCTCTTACTCGGCCTCGGCGTCCCCGCCGGCGAGGCACCAGCCTACTACGCAGCTCTCGTCGTTTGCAGCGTCGCTGTGGTCGCCGCAGTGGGCTTTTGTCGGCTCGCCTCGATCCAACGCGCCGCCCGTCCCCTCGCTGCCTGCCTACTCCTCGTAGCCGTCGGCTGGTTCGCTGCCCAATTCCTCCGGTAAGCCTACCGCGGTGAAGTCTTCGGCCACGCCAACTCAATCCCCTGCGCCGTCATCTTCGCCTGCATCGCCGCCAATAGTTTCTTATCCTTCCGAATCTTCCGAGGAGGCTGACCCGTCATCACCGCCTCCGCCGCAATCTGTCCCGCCGCCTCCCCAATCCCCCACTCCACCGGATGCAGCCGATAGCACCCGTTCGTAATATGCGTCACGCCCAAGTTCTTACACCCCGCCAGCAAATTCTCCACCCGCCGGGGAATCAACGCCCCCATCGGAATCTGAAACGGCAACGAACTCACGTCCACATAATTGTCTCCCCCCGACGAAGGATGCAAATCGATCCGATAACTCCCAATCCCCACCGTATCTTCAAACTGCTCCGCCTCCGCAGTCGGCCCCGCCACCTGCTGCCGCGCCTCCGTCCCCACGTGCTGCTCCACCACCGTAAACTCCGCCAATATCCGCCGCGACTCCCGAATGTACGGGTACTTCGCCAGCCCATCCTCCGTCCCTGCCAAGTCGTGCCGCAGCCGCAACCCCTTCCAACCCTGCTTCCCATCCTCCCGCGGACACTCCGTCTGCATCCAATACAGCAAACTCAGCGAAAGCTGCTTCCCCCCCGCCAAACTCTTCGCCGCCTCCGTCTCCGGCACATCGTGCAAATTCCCCAGCCAATAGTCGTTCTGCGGCCAATTGATCAGCGAAATATCGTTGTAAGCCCCCGCGAAATTCGCCTTGTTCGCAATCCGCCGATACAGCCATAAGTTCAGCGGCCCCGGCCCCCCCGTCCGCGCCCGCGGGTCAAACGTCACCGCCCGCGGCGCCAGCGTGATCGGGTTCGACATCGCCCACGCCAACAGTTTCCCCGACCACGCCGGCTTCATCGCCGGCACATAATCCCGCCAAAACGCATAGTCCTTCGGCCGGTCAATCGTATGGTCTTCCCCATCCCGATAGTCGATCGCATAACACACCGTGAATGACTGATGATTCCGCGGCTGGGCCACCTCTGGCGCATGCGGCTCCCCCGTCTGCTTCCGCGATTCAAACCCCGTCACATACTCCGTCTTTGTCAACGGCAACACATCGCCCAACTCGGTCGCGTCAATGAAGTACGGTGCCGTCACCGTCAACTCATTCCCCGTCACCAAGCTCTTCACCGTCACCGCCCGCACCTTGTCGCCCCCCATCTCCGCCTTCACCGGCCGATGCTGCAGCAACACCGTCAATTGCCCCGCGCTCGCCCACGGTGCCAACATCGCCTCGAGCACATGCAGCGACACCGGCGGCTCATGCGTAATCTTCGAAACTGAACCATCCCCGGGGTTCAAATACGCCCTCCCCCGCGCCTCCGCCGTCAACGGATAATGGTCCCGATAATACTGCCGGACCTTGCTCCGATAGCTCCGATAAAGCTGCGTTCCTCCAAAATTCTCCACCCACGGATGCTCATCCGGCGGCACCAGTTGCGACGTCAACTGCCCGCCGACCCAGTCGGTCTCCTCCGTCAACACTACCCGCATGCCATTCCGCAGCGCGGCCAGCGCCGCCGCCACCCCGCCGGTGCTCGCGCCGATGATGGCGACATCCGCGCGCAGGTCACGGCCAACCGCGGCCAGCGGAGTCGCAATGATTGTTTGCAGTAGGGTTCGACGGGAGAGCATCTCTTACATCGTAGAATGGAGAAACTACCCATGGTTGGTTACGACGCAATTTCCGGATACGTATCCGCTCAACAAGCGCGGCTTCTCAACGAGCTGCTGGACTTCCTCCGCATCCCCAGCGTAAGCACGCTGCCGGAGCACAAAGCCGACGTGGAACGCGCCGCCGAGTTCACCGCCGCGGCCCTCCGCGCCGCCGGCCTGCCCCACGTGGAGATCATCCCCACCGCCGGCCACCCTCTCGTCTACGCCGAAAGCCTCGCAGCCCCCGGCAAACCCACCGTCCTCTGCTACGGCCATTACGACGTCCAGCCCCCCGACCCCCTCGAACTCTGGAACTCGCCGCCCTTCGAGCCCGTATTCGCCAACGGCAACATCTACGCCCGCGGCGCCGCCGACGACAAAGGCCAGTTCTACACCCACATTAAAGCCATCGAAGCCCTCCGCGAACTCGGCGGCGCACTCCCCCTCAACGTCAAATTCCTCATCGAAGGCGAAGAAGAAATCGGCGGCAAATCCGTCGCCAAGTTCGTCGCCGAAAATCCCGGGAAGCTGAAAGCCGACGTCGCCCTCGTCTCCGACACTGCCC
>JANODS010000951.1:0-1153 GCA_031412835.1 Acidobacteriota bacterium
GACATTCTCTGTGGCTGTGGCCACAACGGATGCGCCGAAGCTCTACCGTTGGTTCCCGAGGTTGTTCCGGCACTCTAAAAGCGCTAGGCCTTCAAAGAGTTTCGGAGAAGACTTTCGAGCTTGTCGAAGAAGCGGCGGATCATCATGCGGGCGGTGGTATCGAGTAGGCGCTGGCCGACGGCGGCGATGGTCCCGCCGGTGTTGACGTCGCCGTGATAGGAGATGAGCGTTGTGTTGTTGTCACCGGGGGTAAGCCGGAGTTCGCCCAGACCGTTGAGAAATCCGATGCGGCCGGTGCCTTCGACGCGGAGGCGGTAGCTCGTGGGGGGGACGGGATCTTCCATGGCGATCCTGCCAACGAAGTCTCCGCTGAGCGCGGCCAGGGCGATCTTCATCTTCATGTTGTAAACGCCTTCTCCAGCGGCTACAAGCTGTTGGCAGCCGGGAAGGCAGTCCGCGAGTAGGACGGGGTCCACTAACGATGCATAGACCGTTTCCGGGGTGCCGGGGAGGGAGTAGGAACCTTCGATGCGCATGTCATTCCGAGTGCGAGAGGCTGGCCGCTCGGAGCAGGCCGGCACGCAGGGCGCGTTCCGTGGAGACGACGGCCAGATGGGCTCGGTAGGCGGCGGACGCATGGATATCGGCGCTGGCTTCGATTCCCTCGGCGACCACGGCCGCCGCATGCGCCAAGTCAGCCGGGGCGCCGGGCGTTCCGACAAGCAGGTGTTCGACGGCATGGGCTCGATAGCCTTTGCCGGATAGTCCGGTGACGCCGACACGGGCAAACGAGATGCTGCCGTTCTGCCGACGGACCCGGACGCCGACGCCGACCATGGGGAAGCCCGAAGCGGGTTGGGCGTGTTTCTGGTAGTGGACACCAGTGCCCGCTTCTTCGACGGGAACAAGGATGGCGGTGACCAGTTCGCCGGGTTCGAGGACGGTGGTAAAGGTATCGACCACGAAATCTTCGAAGGTCATTTCGCGATCTCCGGAGGGGCCGGTCAACTGAACTTTGGCTTCGAGGGCGAGAAGGGCGGCGGGATAGTCGGCGGCGGGATCGGCGTGGGCGACGCTGCCGCCGAGGGTGCCGGCGTTGCGGATTTGGACGTCGCCGATGGCGGCCGCGGTGGCGGCGAGGAGGGGGCACTCC
>JANODS010000952.1:0-15624 GCA_031412835.1 Acidobacteriota bacterium
CTTTGGTGAAGTCGTTGTAGTTGTAATTGACACGGTTGTTGATCTCGTTTGGCTTGCGGACGTACTCGTAACGGTACCCTAAGTTGATCGTAAGATTGGGGCGGAGTTTCCAGTCATCTTGAAAGTATAAGTTGGCCTCGGACATACGGTTTTGGGTGAAGAAGTTTCCGTACCCTTTCTGATAGCCGGGGATGTAACCCCGGAGGAAGTTTTCCCAGCCGTCGTAGAAAGAGGCTTGGCCGCGGATGCCGGTGACGGTGAAGTTATACAAGCCGCGGGAGTTGTTGTCGGCGAGGTCGTCGAGTTTGGCGCGGCGGTAGTCGATCCCGGTGCGGAGGGAGTGTTTGCCGCGAATATGGGAGAGGTTATAGTTGAACTGGTAGTCGGTTTGGAAGCGGTTGATGGGGAAGGCACCAGCGGAGCCGAGGGTGGTGGTGGTGAAGGCGGATGGGTTGGTGATGCGGACGATGGGGGTGTCGTTGCCGCTGGATATATCGACGAGCGTCGTGCGCAGGCCCAGGCCGAAGCGGAATTCGCCGGAGGTGGAGGGCGAGAAGATTTGCGTGGCGGTGAATCCGACGTTTTGCTGGCGATTATTTTGCACGGCGGCTTCCCCGTCGATGAGTTGGCCGGGTTTGCGGCGCTGGCGGCTGTACTGATAGCGCAGGGCGTAGAAGTGGCGGGCGCTGGCGGCGTAGTCGAGCTTGCCGGCGTAGTCTTGATCGGGGAAGGAACTGGCGACCTGCTGGGTGAGGCAGGTGGCACAGAAGTTGGGGTTGTTAGCGTCTTTCGGGAAGCGGGCGAGGAGGGATTCGAGGAAGGCCTTGTCGGCGTTGAGATTGGGATGATCGTCGGGGTTGAGGCAGAGGCGGCAGTCGCCGACCTGGATGCGTGTGCCGGCGGGGAAGAGCCAGCGGGTTTGGGTGGAGTGGGCTTTGACTTCGGTGCGTTCGAAGGAGTGGAAGAGGAAAAGTTTGTTTTTGAGGATGGGAGTGCCGACCGTGTAGCCGAACTGATTGCGGCGGTAAGGGGCGCGGGGGACGACGGGGGAACCATCGGGGCGGGAGCCGGCGGCGTTGTTAAAGAAGCCGTTTGAGTTGAGGACTTGGTTTTGGAGGAATTCGTAGGCGTCGCCGTGGATGCGGTTGGTGCCGGATTTGGTTTGGATCAAGACGGCGGTGCCGCCGCGGCCGAACTCAGCGGAGAAGGCGTTGGTGAGGACGACGAATTCCTTAATCGCGGAGATATTGACGTTTTGGCGGGACATGCCTTCGGAGGAGTCGTCGTTGTTGACGCCATCGATTTGGAAGGAGGCGGAGCGGGAGCCGGTGCCGTTGAAGGAGACGTAGGAGCCGGAGGAAAGGGTGGGGTTGTTGACGCCGGAATAGGAGCCGGAGGACTGGAAGCCGGGCATCATTTCGACGAGGGAGAGGAAGTTTCGAGAAGAGAGGGGGCGGTCTTCGATGGTCTTTTCGTCGAGCGAAGATTTTTGTTCCCCGCGGGTCATTTCAATAAGGGAGGCGTCGGACTCGATGGTGAGGGTGGTCGAGACGGTGGCGGGGGAAAGCTTGAAATCCGCGACGCGGGTGGAGGAGAGTTCGATTTGGGCGCTGCGTTGGACGGAGCCGAAGCCGGTGAGTTCGGCGGTGACTTGCCAGTTGCCGAGGGAGAGGAACGAGAGGAGATAGTAGCCGGATTGATTGGTGACGGACTCGCGGCGGGTGCCGGATTCGGCGTTGCGGGCGGTGAGTTTGACGCCGGCGATGGGGAGGCCGGTGGGGTCGACAACGTGGCCTTCGAGTTGTCCGGTAACGGTTTGGGCCAGGAGGGGGACGGAGGAGAGGAGGAGGAGCGCCAGGCGAGAGGTCATTGTAGGATGGTAGCTCTAGTTATGCGGGAAAACCATCGGATTATCGATCAACTGCAACGGGCGGTGTATGGCGACGCGTGGCATGGGGATGCGTTGTTTGAGGTTCTGGCGGGGGTGAGCTTCGCGGAGGCGCAGGCCAAGGTGGGCGGAGTGGGGCATTCGATCGAGGAGTTGACGCTGCATGTGGCGGCGTGGCTGGAGGCGGCGGAGCGGCGAATCGGGGGCGATCCGGCGGTGTTGTTAGGGGAGGCGGATTGGCCGGTGGGCGGGGATTGGGCGGCGGCGCAGGAGCGGGTGCGGGTGGCGGCGGAGCGACTTTTGGATGCGGTGGAGAAAGCCGATTTAGACGCGGCGGTACCGGGGAAGGCTTACGATAACTATCATCTACTCCACGGGGTAATTCAGCACACGATTTACCATGCCGGTCAGATTGCGCTGCGGAAGCGAAGCCCGGAAGGGATGTTGCGCCATGCGATTGCAGCGGTGCGGTATCGGGCGGGGAAGGTGTTGGCGGGCGCGCCGCCGGAGTTTGGGACGTTTTCCGCGGGTGGCGGGGTGAAGACCCCGGCGGAGTTAGTGGCGCATTTGACGGAACTGTTTGCTTGGGTGCTGGAGCTGGCTACGGGAACGGGTCGATGGACGCCGCTGGAGTCACTGGGCTGGGAGGCGGACGTGGCCCGATTCTGGGCGGCGCTGGGGGCGGTCGAAGCTTACGAGGGGAGATTGGCACCAGCGGAACGGCTGCTGCAGGGGCCGGTGGCGGATGCGTTAACGCATATCGGCCAACTGGGGCTGTTGCGGCGGTTGGCGGGGTATCCGATGACGTCGGAGAATTATTTTGCGGCGACGATTCCGGAGGCGAAGAAGGACTGAAGAACGTCGGGGTTGAACTGGGTGCCGGAGGCGTCTTGGAGGATTTTGCGCGCGACGTCTTCGGGGAGGCGGTTGCGATAGGGGCGGTCGGTGGTCATGGCGTCGTAACAATCGGCGACATGGACGATGCGGGCGTCGAGGGGGATTTCGTCTCCGGCGAGGCCGTTGGGGTAGCCGGAGCCGTCGTGATTTTCGTGATGGAGACCGACGATGGAGAGATAGTCGACGAAGACGCCGGTGCGTTCGAGGATGCGGATGCCGATGGCGGGGTGGGTTTCGACGATGGCGCGCTCCGTATCGGAGAGGCGGCCGTCGCTGAGCAAGATACCGTCGGGAATGCCAACCTTGCCAATGTCATGGAGAAGGGCCCCGACGCGGATTCGTTCGACTTCGTCTTCGAAGAGACCGTATTCCCGGGCTAAGTCGCGGGCGTAGTTACTCACTCGGCGGCTGTGGCCGGCGGTGTAGCGATCCCGCGATTCGAGGGCCTCGACGAGAGTTTCGAGGATTTCGAGGCAAGTTTGTTCCAAAGCCCAGCGGGCGGTGGCGGAGGCGGAGGCGGAGCGTTCGAGGGCTTCGGTGAGGCCGTCGAGTTCGGGCCAGCCGGCGGGTGGGACTTCGAGGATGACGAGGCGTCCATCGGACTCGCTGGCTTGGCAAGCGGCCGTTAGACTTTCCAGCGTATTGAGGATACGACGGGGTACTCGCACTACCTTCCATATCGAGCGTTGTGATGCAGTTATTAGGGGATAAGGTACAATCGACGAATATGTTTAAAGGCCTGGAACACACGGCGATCGCCTCGCCCAATCCTCAGCGGCTCGCCGAATGGTACCGCGACCATCTGGAATTCCGCATCAATTTCGAGTACGCCGGGAACTACTTCGTCCGGGCGTCCAATGGCTCGATGCTCGAAATTATCCCGAGTGAAGGCGAGCGCCCCTCGAACAAGATGAAGGACGAGGGCATTCGGCACCTCGCCATTGACGTCGAGGACTTCGACGCCGGGTTGGCCGTGTTGCAGGGCCTCAACGTGAGTTTCCTGGGGGAACCGTTTTCGAATCAGGGCAATCGCCTCGTGTTTTTCACCGATTGCGATGGAAATATTCTCCATCTGATCGCCCGCCCGGCACCCCTTCCGTAGAGTTGTACGGACGCCGACTTGCTTGACAAGGTTTTTAAAGCCTTTTCTTACCCCCAGTTCCGCAACATGTGGCTGGGGGCATGCACCTCGTCCATTGGGACCTGGATGCAGCAGGTTGCGCAGAGTTGGCTGGTGTATCAGCTCTCGGATTCTCCTCAGCTTCTCGCCCTCGACGTGTTTCTGGGCGAGATCCCGATCTTCTTGCTCTCGCTCGTGGGTGGAGTGACGGCTGACCGTTTTGACCGCCGAAAGATCGTGCTGGCCTCGCAGATTGTCCAGTTGAGCTGCGCGTTCACGATTACCGGCCTGCTGTATTTCAACCTGATTCAAATTTGGCACATCCTGACGATCTCGTTTATCGTGGGCTGTGCACAGGCGTTCGGCGGGCCAGCCTACCAGGCGCTGGTGCCTTCGCTGGTCGCGAAAGAGGACCTGCCGAATGCGATTGCGCTGAACTCGATTCAGTTCAATTTAGCCCGCGTAATTGGCCCGGCGCTGAGCGGCATTGCGATGGCAAGTCTGGGGCCGATCTGGTGTTTCGGTTTGAACGGGTTGAGTTACTTTGCGGTGATCGCGTCGTTACTCTCGCTGCCGAAGCGGCTGCCGGTGGTGCCGAAGGGGGAGAGTCCCTTGGAATCGATGAAGCTGGGGCTGAACTTTGTGCGGCATCGGGAGTCGATGGTGCCCTTGGTCGCGCTGGGCTTTTTGATGACATTTTTCGGGCTATCGGCGATGACTTTTCTGCCGGTGGTGGCGCGGGATACGTTGAAACTGAGTGCGAACGGTTACTCGCAATTGATGTCGATTTCGGGGGTGGGGTCGGTTTGCGGGGCGTTGATTGTGGCGGCGCTGGGGAACATGAAACGCAAGGGTGGCGTGGCGATGGGCTTGCTGATCGCACTGGGGCTGCTGAACATCGGGTTCGCGTATTCGACGAACTTCTGGCTCAGCGCCGCGATTTTCTTCGTTTCTGGCGGGTGCTTGATCGCGTCGTTTGCGCTGGTAATGAGCTTGGTGCAAATGCGGACGGAAGATCATATGCGGGGCCGGGTGATGAGCGTCTACAACGTTTTCTTCCGCGGCGGGCGGCCGATGGGCAGCCTTCTTACCGGTCAAATGATCACGCTGGTGGCCGTGCCGAATGCGTTGGCGATCAACGGGGCGTTGCTGGCGGTGATTGGACTCTCGTTTTTACTTTGGCAACGGAAGCTGGCGGCGCAATGATGTTGGATAATGAGTAAGATGCGACTCTTTCTGGGATTAATCGTTAGCGCGGCTGTTGGCATCGCTGGGGACTTGGAGTCCGCGCGGGATCGGCAGGACCGGGCGGCGTTGGCGAAGTTGGCAGTGGGGACGCCGTATCAGATTGCTTTGGCGCAATCGTACCTTTCGGAAGTGGCGCTGGAATTGCGAGAGAAGCGGGAGGCGCGGGTGGCGGCCGAGGCCGGGATCAAAGCCGCGCAGGCGGCGGTGCAGGCGGAACCGAATAAGGCGGAGTATCATCGGCTGCTGGGAACGTTGTGCGGGCAGGTGATTCCCGCCGATCCGTTGGCGGGGATGCAGCATGGCAAGTGCGCCAAGCAGGAGATTGAGAAGGCCTTGCAGTTAGATCCGAAATCGGCGCTGGCGTGGGTTTCGAGCGGGGTGGGTAAGTTTTACTTACCGCCGTTTCTGGGCGGTGGCATTGAGCTATCGTTGAAAGACTTTGAGAAGGCGTCCGTTTTGGAGCCAAAATTGGCCGAGGCGTGGCTGTGGATCGGCTTGGCGCACCGCAAGGGTGGGCGCAACGCGGCGGCGCGGACGGCGTTGCAGAAGGCGATGGCGTTGAGTCCACAGCGGATCTGGATCAAGCAGCAACTGGAGAAGACCCCGAAGACATGATGCTGCGCTTCGCCGTGTTGGCGGCGTTTACGCTGCTCGGGTTCTTCGTGTTTCCCGGTCACACTTACTTACAGTCGGATACACATATCTATCTACCGATGATGGAGCGGATTGCGAATCCGGAGTTATTAGCCAACGACATCATTGCGACGCATCCGCATCTGCGGTACACGGTTTATGACGAGATAGCCGGGGGATTGAAGGCGGTTACGGGGGGCGACTTTCAGCCGATTTTGAGTGGGTTGCAGTTAGGGGCCCGATTTGTAGGTTTGTATGGGGTGTACCTACTGGCGACGGCGGCGGGGTTGGAAGTGGGCGCGGGGCTGTTCGTGGCGGGGCTGTTCGGGCTTGGCGCGTTGATCATCGGGCCGGCGGTGCTGACGGTGGAGTATGAGCCAATTCCGCGCGGGATGGCGATGCCGCTGTTGTTGCTGGCGATGGGGATGGCGGGGCATGGGCGGTGGATTGGCAGCGGCGTTGCGCTGGGAGCGGCGTGTGTGTTGCATCCGCCGACGGTATGGCCCGTGTGGTTGGTGCTGGGCGGTTACGCGCTGTGGCGGGGCAGGGGAGCGATGTGGGGGATGGTGGCGTCGGTAGTGGTGTTGTTCGTGGCGGCCAAGTTTCAAGTGGGCGAGACGGAGCGGCAGGCGTTCTGGGCGACGGTTCCGGCGGATCTGGAAGCTCTGCAGCGCATGCGGGCGCCGTACGTGTGGGTGGGAATGTGGCAAGGGGCATGGTGGGCGCAGCACGCGGTGCTGCTGGCGGTCGCTGTGGGGGCGTGGTGGCGCATTCGGGGCGGATTGAATGACGCGATGCGCGTGATGTTACTCGGGCTGCCGTTAGTGGGGGCGCAGAGCGCGGGATTAAGTTACTTGTTACTTGACTTAGGAAAGTGGATTGTGGTGCCGCAGGTGCAACCGGCGCGGGCGCTGCTATGGGTGACGGTGGGGGCGGTGTTGAACGGGGGGATTGCGGCGGCACGGGCTGGGAGATGGGGGGAGCGGTTTGGCTGGTTGGTGGCCCCGTTTGCGTTACCCGGTTTGGGCGTCTGGTGGGTCGGGGCGGCGCTGGCGGCGGGGGGGGCGAGTTGTATCCGTCGGCAATGGGCGTGGGCATTGATTCCGGTGGCGATACTGGCGTACCCGTACGCGGGCGGGGCGAGGAACTATCCGAATTTGCATACGGCGGAGCTGGGGGAGTTGAGCGTATGGGCGCGGGAGAACAGCGCGCAGGCGGCGGTGTTTCACTTCCCGGATGCGGGATTGGCGCTGTATCCGGGGATTTTTCGGGCGCGGGCGCTGCGGGCGGTATGGGTGGATCGGAAGGGCGGGGGGCAGGTAAATTTCACCTACGAGCTGGCGAAAGAGTGGTGGCGGCGTTACGATTTGACGATTGGTCGGCCGTATAAGGAGGCGGGACGGGCGGAGTACGCCGCGCTGGGGGCGGACTATGTGGTGGTGCAGGCGGCGCACGCTTGGGCGGAAGGGCAGCCGGTTTTCCGTAACCGGGGTTATGTGGTTTACGCGGTGCGATGAGACCTTAGTTTGGTTCGGACTTAGAAGTCGAAGCGGAGCGCACCTTGCAGGATGCGGGCCCCGGATTGGTTCGAGGCACCGACGGGCGTGGCGGAGATGACTCCGAAGGTTTGGGGCGTTTGCAGGTTGACCGCCGGCGCGACAAAGTTCACCGTGTTGAGCAGGTTGTAAGCTTCGGCACGGAAGGTGATGAACATCTTCTCGCGGAGGCGGAAGCGCTTGACGATCGAAAGGTCGGTGCTGAAGAAGCCCGGTCCGCGGAAGGTGTTGCGGCCGGAGTTTCCAATGGACCCAGGGGCGGGAACCGAGAACAGAGCCGCCTGTGCCGGGGTGAAGAACCGCACTCCGCCGCCGAAGCGTTCGATTTTTCCGATGTTGCGGTTGGTGCCGTTATAGTCAGCCAAGGCGCCGATGTTGCTGCCCAAAGGGCCGAAGTCGGTGACGTTAGGACCCGTGTAGATGCCGGAGGAGACACTAAACGGCTGACCCGAGGTGATGATGCCGAGCGAGCCGACTTCCCAACCGCCGACGAAGCGGTCGACCCAGTCGGGCATGTTACCGCCGACAAACTTACCGCGACCGATGGGCAGGGTGTAACTGGCGGACCAGTTGAAGGTGTGGGGGCGATCGGCGTCGGAGCGCGAACGCATCAAGGAAAGGTTATAGTTGTCGAGCGGGCCAGTGTTACCGCCGCCATCGACCGAGGAGTTGTCGATCGTCTTAGACCAGGTGTAGTTGACGGCTCCCTTCAGTGCTCCAGCCTGGCGGCGAAGACTAAGCTGGAGCGAGTCATAGGCGGTACGTCCGGCGTTGGTGGCGAGCCACACATTTGTGAACTGGGGGAAGTTTCGGAGATAGAACTGATTGAGTCCGGCCCCGGCATAGCGCTGGTAGTTGCTGGTATCGATGGTGTTGGCGGCGGCTCCGACGCTGCCTTGGCGGACGGGAGTCGCGCCGATGCCGGCGATGGCGGCGGCGGGAGTTCCGAACATGCGGACGATGTTATTGGCGGTTCCTGGCGCGGTACCGTTGGCCTGGAAGGCGCGGATTTCGTTGAAGTCCGAGAGGAACGAGTTACCGTAAATGCGGGTTTGGTTGACGTTCTGATCGAGCAACTGCTTAATGCCGCGGTTGGAGACGTAACCGGCTTCGACCACCGTATTTCTCATGATTTCGCGCTGGATCGTAATGTTCGTCTGCGGCACGTAGGGTATGCGGAAATTCGGGTCGGTTAGGTTGATTGCCCCAAAGGTCCGGGTGACGGTAGGGGTGAGGGTCGGGGTGGCGGGTGGCGTCGGCAAGGGAAGATTGCGATCGCTGGCGCGGATGTCGCTACCGGCCAGTTGATTGGGGAAAACGCTGATGGATTGCGCAAAGCCAGGGGTGGTGCCATCCGGATCGATGGTCGCACCGCCGGTGACGCGGTCGTAAAACATCCCCCAGGAGCCGCGGATCGAGGTCTTGCCGCTGTTGTCGGGGGTCCAGGCGAAGCCGAAGCGCGGAGAGAAGTTGTTCCAATCGTTGTTGTACCATTTGTTGGAGCGGGCGACGGTAAGGTCGGGAATCTGACTTACGGTATTAACTAGGCCAGCCGCGGCTTGGATGATATTGCCCTGGAGTTGATCGCGTTCGTAGGGGACGCCATAGAACTCATAGCGCAAGCCGAGGTTCAGGGTTAGGTTTTGGGTGACGCGCCAGTCGTCCTGGAAGTAGAAGCCGTAGTCGCGGAAAAGGAAGTTCCGCACGCGTGGCGTGCCGGTCTTTTGGAATGTGGCCAAGTCGCTGTAGAAGGTGGCCTGCACGGAACTGACGCGTCCGAGGAGATCGTTGTAAAGGTTGTCGAAGCGCTGCCGGTCCGCCGCCGCTATTTGTGCGCCCGACGGTCCGATGTTGCCGGGGGCTGCGTTGCCGTTGCCTTGGCCGACGGTGATGTTGGGCCAAATATTAGCGTCGCTCGTCTGGTATTGCACGATGTTGGAGAAGCGGAAGCCGCCTTTGAAGGTATGCTTGCCCCGGATGAGGGTGATGTTGTCAGAGATGAGCGGGTTAATCGGTGAGTAGCGGGAAGAGCCGAAGCCCGTTGGAATGGGGTTGGTGAACAGGTTCGCCCCGATGAGAGCGGCACCAGGATAAACGAGGCCGCGGACTCTCCCGAACTCGACGGAGGAGCCGGAGGAGCCCAGGACGAATTCGTTAATGACGGTTGGGCTGATGGTCCAGTTTGCGCCGACCGAGTAGCCGGCGCGGATACCGCCTTGGGTGCCGTTCGGCTGGCCAGGAAACGTTGCCTCGGCGTTGTTGAGCGAATCGGCGGGAGTTAAGGTTCGGAACCAGGAATACCGGAAGTAGGTCCTGAGCTTGTCGGTGGCCTGCCAGTCGGTTTTGAAGGTGTGTTGATCGCCCTGAGTATTAGCGGGGGCGTTGAAGCGGAAGCCTGCCGTGTTCAATCGATCGCCGACATCGAAGTTATTGGGAGGGGGCAGCAGGGCGAGATTGCCGGCGACCTGTTTATCGATCCCGATGCCGCGGGGATCGAGTTGGACGATGTTGGCACTGCGCGTTTCCCCCGCGCCGGGTTGGCCGACGGGGACGACCCAGCGGAACAGGCCCGCCTTGGCTTCAGGGGTGAGGACGGTGCGATTGCGAACGACTTGCTGGGCGACCTTCGAACCCTGAAAATTGTAAAAGAAGAAGAGCTTGTCCTTGCCGTTGAAAATTTTGGGGAGGGTGACCGGGCCGCCAATCGAGCCGCCATACTGATTTTGAATGAACTTGGGGCGCGCGAGTTCGGTGCCGCTGGACTTGTTGAAGAAGTTATTGGCGTTCAGGGCGGTGTTGCGGTGGTACTCGAACAGATTGCCGTGAAAGCTGTTGGTGCCGGAGCGGGTGATGAGTTCGATGGTGGCGCCGGCGTTCCGGCCGTATTCGGCCTTGGCACCGTTCGTGATGATGCGGAACTCTTCAACGGAGTCGGTGTTGTTGGCGTTCATCGTCAGGCCGATGCGCGGCGTGGAGGGGTCATTGACGTCGACGCCGTCGAGCGTGTTGTTGTTCGAGCCTTGCCGCATGCCGTTCACGCGGGCGAAGCTGGCATCTCCCGGGTTGGTCCCGATGGCGACGCCGGGCTGATAGGTGGCGAGGGCGACGGGGTTACGGGCCAGTTGGGGCAGGGTATCGATGTCCCGCAGCGTGATCGCTCGCTGGATGGTCGCCTCGCTGGTTTGTATGCGGACGCTGCTCGACTCAACGAGGATCGTGTCAGTGACAGTGCCGAGCTCCATTTTCAAATTCTGGCGGATGGTAACGCCGATGTTCACTTCGATATTGGCGACGGTGAACTTGCGGAAGCCGTTGGCTTCGGCGGTCAAGTTATAGAACCCGGGCGTAACGGTCGGGAAGGAATAGGAGCCGACGGCGTCCGATTCGGCGGCGATGCGTGCCTGGGTGCGCGTGTTGACAATTGCCAGTTTGGCACCGGGAACGCTCGCGCCAGACGAGTCTTGGACGGTCCCCTCCATCCGGGCGCTCTGTATTTGAGCCAAAGCGGAAACGGCGGAAAGACCGCCAAGCAGAGAAAGGAATACCCAACGATTCATGGAACCCCCAACTAAAGTGAATTGGGGTGAGCGTACCATGCCTTTCGGCATCTCATCAATAAATGTTTTTAATGAGGCTAATGCCGGACGAAACGATAGACTGTTTCGAAGTCACCTTTCGATGCGGTGCTGATACTGGTGGAGGTCGACGAGGACGGACCGTTTGGCGCGCCGGGTCCGGGGATGGGCTTGGTTCCGGTCGGCGCTTCGTTCGTTTTCGTCCGTGTTTCTTTGACCATTCTGGATCCTTTGATGGGAGCGCGATAGTCGATGCGCAAGATGTCCTGTTTAGGAATTGCCACTTGCTGGTTCTTGATGATTACCACTATGCTTTCGTCCGTCGCCTCATCGAGCTGGGCTATCACAGGCTGCCCCGTGCCTTTCTTGACGATTCGAACGTCTCCGCCGCTGGCCAAGGTTTTGACTTTGGCCCAGGGGTCGTCCGCCGCCTGGATGCTCAAACAAAGGATTAGGTTGATCAGGAGCTTCATATGCGGGAGTGTAGCATGGACACTCTGAAGCTGAGCTTCGGTGAGTTTCTGCTGGATTTGCACGAATGTCGGCTATGGGCCAACGGGCAGGAGGTGCTGGTTGCGCCCAAGACGCTGGACCTGCTCATGTTTTTGCCAAGCACCCAAACCGTTTGTTCAGCCGGGAGGAGTTGGTCGAGGCGCTCTGGCCGGGGATCTATGTCGATGACCATGCGTTGTCCGTGCAGGTCGCGGAGCTACGTAGGGCTTTGGGAGACAATCCGAAAACGCCCCGTTATATCGAAACGCGGGCCAGGCGCGGCTATCGATTTCTGTTGGCTGTGGCTTCGCCACCGACGTCGTCTATGCCCGTCCTCGCGGCGGTTGCCGGTGTTCCCGAAACGCATTACACGCAAAGCGGCGAGTACAACATCGCGTATCAGGTGGTCGGTTCGGGCCCGGTCGACTTGGTGTTCGTAATGGGGTGGGTTTCTCACCTGGAGTATTTTTGGCGGGAGCCTCATTTTGCGGCGTTTTTGCGGCGGCTCGCTTCGTCAGCGAGGCTGATCTTGTTTCACAAACGGGGAACCGGATTGTCGGACCGGGTGCCGGCGAATTTGCTGCCGACGCTGGAGGAACGGATGGACGACGTGCGGGCGGTGATACACGCGGCACTTGCCTTTCGTCGGTGACCAAAATGCGCTGTTTACTCCGATCGAGCAGTTCTTGCGGACGCTCCAGAAGCCTCGCTATATGGAACTGTCGCTGGCGACGGTGCTGCGATTTGCCTTGCCGGGATCGATGGAGCCGCGGGTGGAAGCGCAGATTCGGCGGGAAGTAGAGTGGTGTCGGGGGCGCTTGGCTCACGGTGGCTTGGCCACGTTCGATGGACCCGCCTGGGCCATTCGTTGCGCGTACGCGTTGCGCGAATTCACGGCGAGGGCGGAGTTGTCGCTGCGGGCGGCCCTGCGTACGGGGGACTGCGATTTGAGCGTACAAGGTTCGACCACCGGCTTAACCGTGGGCGTGGCTGGCTATCTTCTTGCTCTTGCGGGATCGCGAGAGATCGTAGTCTCTCGGGTCGTTAAGGACTTCGTAGCTGGGTCCGGAATTGAGTTTAAGGACGTAATAGAGTCGTATGTTACTCCGCCAGGGGAGAGTTGGCAACTGTTTACCGTCAGTGCTTGTTAGTGGAGAAGGGAAACGCTCCCTTCTCCACTAACAAAAGTTAGAAGGCGTATAACGTGGTGAGTGGGGCCTCGGTGGCGGGGCCGGCACCCACGGTAGCTTCTTCCTCCATGCCTTGCCCGCCGACCTGCCGACACATGATGCCCGAATCACTCAGCGTGATTTCAAACTCCGAGGGCCGGGGCAGGGAGCCCTGGATGAGAGCTTCGGAGAGCGGATCCTCAATGTATTTCTGCAGAGCCCGCCGTAAGGGCCGAGCGCCGTAGCTGCGGTCGCCACAAGTCTTTTCCAGAATATACTTGGCGGCGTCTTCGCGCAGGTTGATCTTGATCTGCTTGGTCGCCAAATTCACATTGATCTGGGCGACAAGCAGGGTGATGATTTGGAGCAAATCCTCCTCGCCCAACGACGTGAACAGAATCACCTCGTCCAGACGATTAAGGAATTCGGGATTGAAGGCCCGTTTTACCTCGCCCATCACCTGATCTTCAATCTTGGCCGGCACGCCCTTTCCGGGTGAATTGAAGCCCAGTTGCGACTTCTTATCGAGGAAGCGAGCGCCGAGATTCGACGTCATGATGATGATCGTGTTCTTGAAATCGACCCCGTTGCCGAGTCCGTCGGTCAACTGGCCGTCTTCAAACACTTGCAACAAAATGTTGTAGATGTCCGGATGAGCCTTCTCGATTTCGTCGAGCAGGATGATGGAATACGGCTGGCGCTTCACCCGTTCGGTAAGCTGGCCGCCTTCTTCGTAGCCCACGTACCCGGGAGGCGAACCGATCAACTTCGACACCGAATGCTTCTCCATGTACTCGGACATGTCGAAGCGAATCAAACTCTTTTCACTGCCGAAGAGGAAGTCGGCCAGAGCGCGCGCGACCTCAGTTTTGCCGACGCCCGTGGGGCCAAGGAACAGGAACGAACCCGCCGGGCGCTTGGGCGATTTCAGCCCGGCGCGGGAGCGACGAATGGCTCGCGCGAGTGCGTTGATCGCTTTCTCTTGACTGACGACTCGCTTATGCAGCTCCTCTTCAATCCGGAGCAGCTTCTGGATCTCTTCTTCCTTGATCGACGTCATCGGGACGCCAGTCCAACGGGCGACCACGTCTTCGATGTCGTCCTTCGTGACGATGCCGGTGGAGGCGTCGTCGAGATTGTACTTCTCGCGCAGTTGGCGGAGATTCTCGCGTTCCTTCCGTTCTTCGTCGGAATAGAAACGAGCCTTTTCGAACTCGTGATTGGCAATCGCGTTCTCCATCCGATGGACGATGAACTTGATGCGCTTCTGAATCTCGGAGACCTCGGCGGGCAGCGTCGTCTGCTTCAGCTTGACGCGCGCACCGGCTTCGTCGATCAGATCGATGGCCTTGTCGGGCAGAAACCGATCCGGGATAAACCGGCTGGAGGCGTAGACGCTAGACTCAATCGCTTCGTCGGTATAGGCGACGGCGTGGAACTTTTCATAGCGTTCCTTGATGCCGTACATGATTTTGATCGCGTCGCTCTCGTTTGGCGGCGGCACCTTGACGGCTTGGAATCGGCGTTCGAGCGACCGATCTTTTTCGATCGATTTCCGGTATTCGGCCGGGGTGGTGGCACCGATGCACTGGATCTCGCCCCGGCTCAGAGCCGGCTTCAAAATGTTGGCCGCGTCCAAGGACCCTTCGGCTGAACCGGCTCCGACCAAAGTATGCAACTCGTCGATGAAGATGATGGCGTTTTGATTTTCCATCAACTCCTTCATGATCGTTTTCAGCCGTTCTTCGAACTGGCCGCGATACTTGGTGCCGGCGACGATCAACGAGAGATCGAGGGCGAGGATTCGCTTGTCAGCCAGGAACGAAGGCACATCGCCATCGGCGATCCGCTGGGCCAGACCTTCGACAATGGCCGTCTTTCCGACGCCAGGCTCCCCGATCAGGACCGGGTTGTTCTTCGTCCGACGGCAAAGAATTTGGACAACGCGTTCGACTTCAAAATCACGACCGATCAGTGGATCGAGCTGCGTGTCGATCGCTGACTGGGTGAGGTCGCGGCTAAACTCGCTGAGCAGCGAGCTTTCTTTCGGGCGGCTGGAGGTGATCTTTTCGGAGCTCGAACGGGCGATCTCCTCGCGGACCTGGCTCAACCGTAGACCCCGTTCGTGGAGAATCTCCGCGGCGAAGCATTTTTCTTCGCGGAGCAATCCGAGCATCAGATGCTCGGTCCCAATATGCTTATGGCTCAGTCGTTCGGCCTCTTCGGCACCATAGGCCAGCACGCGTTTGCACTCGTGGCTCAGCGGCAGGTCAACCGAGGTCGAAACCTTTTCGCGGATCGTGGTGTGCGCTTCAATCTGTTTCCGGATCGATTCGATTGCGGCGTGCGAACGCAGAAAACGGTTCGCGAGCGCTTTGTCTTCGCGAAGCAATCCCAGGAGCAGGTGCTCAGTCTCGATATAGGGACTTCCGAACTGCGAAGCTTCGTAGCGGGCGAAGAAAATCACCCGACGCGCTTTCTCTGTATATCGTTCAAACATGCGCTAATTCTCCATTCTGCAAACACAACACCCGGTCGCAAGACCGGGCAAAATTCGGGTTGTGGGTGACGTAAACCGAGGTCAACCCGTGCGTCCGGTGCAAATCCCGGAGCAGTCCACCAATCATCTCGCCAGTCCGTTCGTCCAAATTGCCGGTCGGCTCATCGGCCAGCAGATACTTCGGTCGACCAACCAACGCCCGCGCCAGCACGACTCGCTGCTGCTCGCCGCCGGACAACTCGCCCGCCCGATGATGAGCGCGCGCCCGCAAACCAACTTCGTCCAAACGCGCCATCGCCTCACGAGACGCTTCGGCGTGCGCCACCCCACGAATCAACAACGGCATCATTACATTCTCTTCGGCAGAAAACTCCGGAAGCAGGTAGTGAATCTGCCAAACAAAACCAACTTCCCGATTCCGGAACTCGGCAAGCTCTCTCTCCGTCAGCGTTTGCAGGTCTCGATCACCGCAAAAGATCTTGCCCTTTGACGGACGATCAAGTCCGCCGATGCAGTGCAGCAGAGACGATTTGCCCGCTCCGCTGG
>JANODS010000953.1:0-2095 GCA_031412835.1 Acidobacteriota bacterium
GATCCAGATGACCCCGATGGCTTCTTCCTGCTGGCGATAGAAGCGGGCGACGCCACTGACCGAGCCGACCGCGATGGAGTGGTCGCCTCCGAGGACGAGCGGCAGTTTACCTTGTTCGAGCGACTCATAGACGAGTTCGGCGACGCGGGCGCAGGAGGCCGCAATTTGGGGCAGATGGCGAGACGACTTCGGCCCGGGCGGGATGCTTTCGGCCTGGTCGACCGGGACGTTGCCGCGATCTTCAATTGTGTAGCCGAGTTGCGCCAGGCGGGCACCTAGGCCGGCGACGCGGATGGCGGAAGGGCCCATGTCGACGCCGCGCCGACCGGCCCCGAGGTCCATGGGCACGCCGATGATGGCGATCGTTTTCTTGGTATGCACTAAGGCCTCGTTCGGTAGAGCATGCGGGGATAGGCGATGGTTTCGCGGATATGTTCCAGGCCGCACACCCATGCCACGCATCGTTCAATCCCCATGCCGAAACCGGCATGAGGAACGCTGCCGAAACGGCGGAGATCGAGATACCACTCGAAGGCTTCCTTCGGAAGTTTGTGATCTTCGATGCGCTTTAGCAGCAGCTCGTAGTCGTGCACGCGCTGGCCGCCGCCGATGATTTCGCCGTAGCCTTCGGGCGCAATCATGTCGACACCGAGGGCCAGTTCCGGGCGCTCCGCATCGGGCTGGAAGTAGAACGCTTTGACCTGCGCCGGGTACTTTTCGACGAGGACGGGACGTTCGAACTCCTCGGCGAGCAGTGTTTCATCGGTGCCGCCGAAGTCGCTGCCCCATTGGATTTCGCTGCCTTTGCGTTGCAGGATCAAGACGGCTTCGTCGTAGCTGATCCGGGGAAAGGGTCCGACGATGGATTCGAGTTTGGTAACGTCGCGTTCGAGGATAGCGAGTTCGGCGCGGCGGTTGGCGAGAACGCGCTGGGCGATGAAACAGACGAGCCCTTCGGCGAGCGATTTCACGTCTTCGAGCGTGGCGTAGGCCATCTCTGGCTCCACCATCCAGAACTCCGTGAGGTGCCGGCGGGTTTTTGATTTCTCGGCCCGGAAGGTGGGTCCGAAGCAGTAGACCTTTCCGAAGGCCATCGCATTGGCTTCGTTATAGAGTTGGCCGGACTGTGTGAGATACACCTTCTCGTCCTCGAAGTAGTCGACTTCGAACAACGTGGTGGTGCCTTCGCAGGCGGCCGGGGTGAAGATGGGGCAATCGACCAGGGTGAAGCCATTTTCGTCGAAGAAATCGCGGGTGGCCTTGATGACTTCGTGGCGGATTTTCGCAATGGCGAACTGACGGCGGGAACGAAGCCAAAGGTGGCGATGGTCCATCAGGAAGTCGACGCCGTGGTCCTTTGGGGTAATCGGATACGGCTGATCTTCGGGGACCCGTTGGATGATTTCGCAAGACTCAACATCGAGTTCAAAGCCACCAGCGGCGCGCTGTTCGGCGCGGACCTTGCCGGTGATTTTGAAGGACGATTCCTGCGTAAGATTCTTTAGCGCGTCGAACGTCTCTTCGGGCAGGTTTGCTTTGACGGCAACGCATTGGATGATGCCGGAGCCATCGCGCAGAATGGGGAAGCAGATCTTGCCGCTCTTGCGGAGGTTATAGAGCCAGCCGGCGAGGGTTACGGTTTGGCCGTCGTGCTGGGCGATGTCCGCAATCCGGACGGGTGCGAGGGACATTTACAAATTCTCCAGGTTCTCAAAGATCCGGCGGATGGAATCGAGGGGATGGGGAAAGTCGGGACTTTCCTTGAGTTCCAGCAGCAGCGGGTACTGGTGTTCGCGGGAACGGAGCAGGCCCATGGTTTCGCGCCAGTTCACGGTGCCGCCCAGGTCGACAACAAGCAACTCGCCTTGCTCGTCCTCACCGAACGAGACGATGTTCGCTTCGGTGCTCAGCAAGGTCCGCTGCATGCCGTCCCAGGCAAAGATTTCCCCGCTGCAGAAATCGCCATAGACATAGGTGCCGGAAGGCAGAACTCCCCGCGTGCCGCGGTAGACGTAACCGCCAGTGATCGAACAGCGGTTGTTGATGTCGTGCGCGTATTGGTGCACAGGCTCGATGGTCGCGAGCGTGCAGGCCT
>JANODS010000954.1:0-7856 GCA_031412835.1 Acidobacteriota bacterium
GAAGGCGATAAGCCCGATGAGGAAGAGGATGAGGATGATGTGATCGGACATGCCGCGGCGTTGGCTCGTGGAGAGGAGAAAGCCGAGGCCGTGTTCAGCGTTGATGAGTTCGGCGAGCATGATGTAGCCGAAGGCCATGCCGAAGAGGCTGCGGAGGCTTTTATAGATGTCGGGCATGGCGAGGGCGACGAGGACTTTGCTGACAATTTGCCAGGACGAGGCACCAAGGGTTTGGGCGGTGTCGACGTAGCGGTCGGGAACGGAGATGATGGCGCGGACGGCGTCTGAGAAGACAAACGGGACGCAGGCGATGAAGAGGAACATGACCTTTTGCGTTTCTTCAATGCCGAACCAGAGGATGGTGAGCGGGATGAGAGCGGCGACGGGGACGTTGCGGCCGAACAGGGCGACGGGGGCGGAGGCGGAATCGAAGACTCGCCAAGCGCCGGCCAGGATGCCGAGCGGGACGCCAATGAGGACCGCTAGGCCGAAGCCGATGATGACGCGGCGCATGGTGGCAACGATGGAGGCGATGAGCCCACGTTCGTTCAAAAGAGCCGGGAAGCTTTTGAGGACTTCGAAGGGCGAAGGGAGAATTACGGGCGAGATCCAGCGGGACTCCGCCGTATCTCCGAGTGTGGCGAACCACCAGAAGGCGAGGATCAGCGCGAGCGTTACCGCGCCGAGGACCTTGCCGGAGATGCCGGGCGGGGGGACACGCAGATCCCAAAGTGACATGGCTACTTCGTTGCCTCGAGGGGGTAGACTTTGATTTCGACGCGGCGATTTTTGGCGTTGTTCATCGGGTCGGCTGGATCGGCGGGGCGGTCCCATCCGACGCCGTTGGCCGAGAACTGGTTGGCGGGGAGCGTGGGGAACTTGCGGACGAGCGCGCCCTTTACGGCGTTGGCGCGATTCATGGCGAGTTCTTTAACGGCCGTGTCCGGCACCTGGCCCTTCATTGAAGCGTCCGTATGGCCTTCGATGACGATGCGCGCCGCGCCGAACTGGCCGGCCATTTTGCCGACCTCTTCGACCACGAAGTTAACATTGGGGTCGTAGAGCTCTTCAATCGTCTTGCCGTTCACGTTCTTGACCGTTACTTTCGACAGGTCGAAGGAGTTGGGATAGAAGTGGATGACGATGGTTTTGGTGAGGATCTCTTCGGATTCGCTCTGGACGGAGGAGGCTGTGGTGGGGACGAACTGCACGTTGTATTCGTTGGTCTGCTTGGCATACTTGGCTTCCTTGCCGAGCTTTTCGATGACGGAGAAGTCCATCACCTGATCGAAATCGACCTTGTCGGAGACGACTCCGATGCGCTTGTAGAGGTAGTAGGCCGTGTTCCAGGTGCGCTCGAAATTGGTGGGGTTGTTTTGATTGAGGAAGAACTCGCGATTTTCGGCATGGTTGGTGCTATGGGCGTCGCCGAGCATGCCGAGGGCGTCGCTTTCGGGGATGGAGTAAGCCGCAGCCATCAGCTTGGCAACCGCCGTTTTGTTGGACTGCTCCTTGAGCAGTTCCATGTTGTCGAAGATGCCGCGGACGAGGCCTTCGACGATGTCGGGATGATCCTTGGCGAAGTCGGCGCGGGCGAACCAGACGTCGGCGATGAGTTTATTGGCGGTGGCGGTGGTGACGAGCATGCGATTGCCCTTCACTTTCGAGAGGTTGTAAATATCTGGCGCCCAAGAGACGACCGCGCCGAGGGACTTGTCGGCGTTGAAGGCGGCGGCGGCTTGGAAGGCGTCTTGCGTAAACTTGAAATTGACTTCGGCGGGCTGTACGCCGCCGTTGATGAGCGCGTTAAGGGCGAAGAAATGCGAGGGGGAGTTCTGGGCAAGGACGATGGTTTTGCCGCGGAGATCAGCGACGCTTTTGATGCTGTCGCGGACGACGATGCCGTCGCCGCCGTTGGAGAAATCGACCTGCTGATAGATGCGCGGCATGACGCGGGAATCCTTTTTCAGACTGTCGAGCAGGAGGGGGACCATGTCAAGGGTGGCCCAGCCGATGTGGACGTTGCCGGCGGCGTAGGCATCGCGCATGGCGACCGGATCGTCGATCAGGACGAGTTCGAGCTTGAAGTCCTGGCCCGAGGGGGTCCTCCACACCTTGCCCGGCTTCAGGCCGTTGTTAGCCAGAATGATGGGGGCCCAACCGGCCCAGACGTTCAGGGCGAAGCGAACGGTGCGGTCGGCGAGGGGCTTGTAGCTGGAGATGCCCTGCACCTGGGGGAGTTTCTGGGCGGGGACGTAGTTATAGTCCTTGGCCGTCGTGATTCCCTGTGCGTCGGGCGCTTCGGCGCCACCCTTGCCGAGTTCGATCTTTCCTCCGCCGACGCCGAGTTTTTCCGGGAGCGAACTGAAGCGCCAGAGTCCGTAGCCGACTAGGCTAGCGACGACGGCGAAGACTGCGAGATAAAAGGCAGGTTTTGGTTGGGCCATGGCTTTAGATACGTGTAGAGACTTAGTTCTGTTCGGTTAGCTTGGACTCGGCGACGGCCGGTCCTAGATCTTTTTGTGTGTCAGCGAGCTTGGTCGTTTCAGGCGACCGAATGCCGAGTTCACTTTCGAACTGGAGGAGGGCGTCGTCGGCGAGGGACTTTTGCATCTGTTCTTGGGCTTCGATGTCGGCGATGCCTTCGTTAGAAAGGTCGGAGGCGACGCGGGCCTTGCCGCGATTTTGGTCGATGCGGTCCTGGATGACGCGTTCGATCTGGCCGAAGTCCGTGGTGACGCTCATATTGAACTGCTCGGAGATGGAGGCGATTTCGGCTTCGGCGGCGCTCATCTTCAGTTCGGCGTCGTACCTTTGAATCTTCGTTTTCACTTCGCCGAGCGAATGGCTGGCATGTTGAATCTTACGAAGATTGTTCTCGTATGCCTTTTCGTGCATCGCGAGTTGTTCGAGATGGCCGGCGAGTTCTTGCTTCGCCTTTTGCATTTCGAGGGCGAATTTTGCGGCGGTTTCGCGATTACCGACTTTGAGATAGGCCTTGGTCTCGGCTTCGAGCTTCTGCGCGTGGGCGCGTGTGGTGGCGACCTGACGGTTGACTCTTTCCACCAAGCCGCGATAGAGCTCCAGGCCCTTGCGGCCTTCCTTCATCTGTTCGAGGGCACGGTCATGTTCGAGCTGCATCTGGGCGATGGGGTCGGCTTCCCAGAACATGTTGGCAATCTTATTGAGCTGGGCGCTGATGGCACCCCAAAACTTACCGAGGATCAAGATAGGCTCCCTGTGCGGAAACACCCGCACAACTTTCCATGCTACTCGACTCGGAGCGCAAACGGGAGGCTACACGCGCCCGGTGCGTTCGAGCCATGCCAGATACATTCGGCTGAAGTCGTGAACACGGGAATCGGTCAAGAGTTCTTCGAGCGTATAGCGCATCTTCCGCTGCCAGTTTGGATACTGCCAGGTGGCACCGGGCAGGTTTTGCTGCTCGGTTTCCTTGGTGAGATCTTCTTGATTGAGGACGAGAACTTGGGCCGGGGTGGAAGCCAGGAAACCAATGACGGCGTTGTGGAGCTCGCCGCTGAGTTCGGGTACATGGCGGATGTGATCGGGGTAGTTTGGGGGCAGGAGCTTCAGCGTGTGGAGGACGTCGAGAAGATGCTGTTTATCTTGCTCTCGGCTGGTCCATTGGGCCCGGTAGCCGGCTTCGTCGACGAGGTTTGCGGCGCGACGAGACTCGATATCGCGACCGATCCAGAAGCCGGCCAGCGTGGGTAAATCGTGGGTGGTGGAACTGACGATGGCGAGCGGCGGGTATTCGTCCGGATGTTTGAAGGTGCCATTGGGGCCGCGCTCAAAGTAGAGAAGGCGGTAGCTGAGGATGTTGAACTGCGCGAGCGCTTGGCGGACGTAGTCTTCGACGGTGCCGAGGTCTTCGCCGATGATGATGACCCCGGCGCGGTGCGCTTCGAGGGCGATGACGCGGAGGAGTTCCTGCCAGCGTTCCTTGACGTAGGTGCCGGCGGTGGCGACTCGCCCCTCGGGGATCCAATAGAGGCGGAAGAAGCGCATGACGTGGTCCATGCGGAGGGCGCCGCCGTGGCGGCAGTTATTGCGAATGGCGGCGGCGAAGAGATGAAAGCCGTCTTGCTGATGGCGGAGGGCGTTGGGCGGGGGGAAGCCCCAGTCCTGGCCTTGAGGGGAGAAGCCGTCGGGGGGGGCGCCGACGCGGCAGCCCTGGATGTAGAAAGGTCGGTGGGCCCAGAGGTCGGAGCCGCAACTGTCGGTGGCGAGGGCGAGATCGTGATAGAGGCCGATGGACATGCCGATGGCCTTGGTATGTTGTTGGACGGCGGCGAGTTGGGCGTCGACCGTCCAGGCGAGCCAGGAGTAAAAGTCGATGAGGCGGGGGTGGTCGGCGGCGAAGGCTTGGACGTCGGAGGAGTGGGGGTCTTGGAATTCGGCGGGCCAATCGGGCCAGATCCAGAAGTTGGGATTCCGCTTGTGGAGGGTCTCGTCGAGGGCGTAGTAGAGGGCGTATTGACGCAGCAGGTGGCCTTCGGTTGTGCGGTAGGCGTGGAAATCGGCTTGGTCTGGCTGGAGTCGGAACTCTCGGTAGAGCTGCTTCAGAAAGCGTAGCTTGAGCTTGGCGATGGCTTCGTATTGGACGAGGGGGGCTTGGCGGAGCGCTTCTATTTCAGCGGAACGCGCGCGCAGCATGCTTTGGCAAATCCGGCTGGACGAGAAGCCGGGGACGCGTTCGACGTCGATGTAGAGAAAATTTCGGTAGAAGGAACAGTTGGGGAGATAGGGGCTGGCGTTGTAAGGAAGGCGGTTCGAGATGGCGTGAAGAGGGTTTAGCGCGACGAACGATGCGCCTGCTTGCTGATGGGCCCAGGTGGAGAAGTTTTGCAGATCGGTGGTGTCTCCGACGCCCCAGTTGCGATTCGAACGCAAGCCATATAACGAGATCGCGATTCCAGAGATTCGTTGGTCGGCAGGAAGGGCGGGTGCCGCGGCCGGGCAGTAGATCAGCTTGGCTTCGGCGTGGTGGTCGCAGTAGTTGAGGGAAAGTTGGTGGTAGCCGAAAGGGAGGTCGGGTGGGAGGCCGAGGGAGAGGCAGTCGTAGTCGGCGCCATCAAAGGTAACGGTCTCGGATTGAAGAATGGAGAGCGCTTCGGAGAGGACGCGGCCATCCTCGAGAGTCAGGCTCCATTGGTTTTGTGTCGAGTTGGTGTAAGGATGGGGGACGCAGAGGGGTACGGTGGGGGCGTCTGTGGAGACGACGACGGTAGGGGGTAGGAAGGCCAAACGGGAGGAGAGTACGCGTTGACGGATCGCGAAATCGAGGGCAATCGGGTCCTCGGCGGGTAGGGCGAGGGCTGAGAGAATCGCGCGTTGGATGGCGGGTTCGGGGCGGTGCTCTTGTCCCCAAATGTCCCAGTAGACCGACTGGACCCCGAAGAGCGAGGCTGCCTGGGCTACGGCATCGTCAAGATGCGCGGAGGGGAGGGAGGGGAGGTGGGAATCCATGGATGGGGGGAACTTCTAGTGTAGCCGGATTGTGGGAAATCGCCTGTCGCGGGGTGCCCGTGCCATACTAAAAAAGGTGATCTTCGGAGCACCATTCGGATCAAAATCATTATGGAACAGCGAATTCTGCCGGTTGCGCCCGAAGACTTGTTTGCTCGGATTGATGAGGACGGGTTGGGCGATCTGTCCGATAACCTCGTTTTGACCACCCTCGATAAGGCGATCAACTGGGGCCGCAAAAACTCGCTTTGGCCGATGTCGTTTGGACTCGCTTGCTGCGCAATCGAGATGATGGCGATGAGCGCGTCTCGCTTCGATATTTCGCGTTTCGGCGCGGAAGTGTTTCGTGGCTCGCCGCGGCAGTCGGATCTGATGATCATTGCTGGTCGGGTTTCGAACAAGATGGCACCGGTGATTCGGCAGTTGTACAACCAGATGCCGGAGCCCAAATGGGTGATTTCCATGGGTGCCTGTGCTACTTCGACTGGTGTGTTCAGCAACTATGCTCTGGTGCCGGTGAATCAGGTGATCCCGGTGGATGTTTACGTCCCGGGTTGTCCTCCGCGGCCGGAGCAGTTGATCTACGCCATCATGATGTTGCAGAAGAAGATTGATGGCGAACAGGGCACTACGCTTAAAATGTTGAATTTGGACTAAAGGTCGGTCGCAACGGATCGATAAGAGCGATAGACCCCAAAAAGTCTGGGAGGCTATCGATATGGAGACCAAATCGATCGAACACGTCTCGCCAATACCAACTTCTGCGGCTGTGGAATTAGAGAAGCAGCAGGTGGCGGAGCGGCGAGATCTTGTGCGTGCGGTGAAAGCGATCAACGCGACCGAACTGTTCGGAGAGAACTACGAACTGACGTTTGTGTTTGATCGACAGAGCAAGCGGACGTTGATTCGGATCATCGACAGGGAGACGAAGGAAGTGATTCGTCAGCTGCCGAACGAGTATGCGCTTAGGATTGCGTCACAACTGCGGGCAGAATAATAAACATTATTGTTCAACCTGTCGCCCGATGGCCCGATAAGGGCTTAGGGAGTAAAATGTCACTCGCAGCTTACCAAAACAGCCAGGATCTTGACGTACTTTCGGCGACGCCGATGCAGTTAGTGCGAATGCTTTATGTTGGGGCGATTGGAGCAATCCAGTCCGCCTGCGATCACCTGCGCAACGGCGACATTCGCGAACGTTCCCGACAAATAACGAAGGCGTGTTCCATCATTGAGGAGCTGACTTTGTCACTGGACAAAGGACGGGGTGGTCAAGTGGCCCTGGATCTTACGGAACTTTATGTGTATCTCCACAAGCGACTGATCGCGGCAAACATCGAGCAGCAGATTGAGCCGTTGCTTGAAGTCAAACGGCACTTGGAAACACTCCTTGAGGCTTGGCAGGCGATCCCGGATTCGATAGCGCCACCGGAGATCTCGCGCGTTGGCTACGGAGGCGGAAATGGTTATGGGGAAGGAGAGAACGAGTTTCCGGTTGAACGCATTCCTCTCCAACTCAGCGCCTAGATTTACTCCTCCGTGCGGGGCGCTTTAATTACAAAAGGAAATCGAGACTGCACTAAAGTAGTCTCGGTTTCCTTTTGAAGGGCTTGCGATGTGAACAGGTTACTTGGGCTAGGATGTGTAGAATTCAGAAATACGCTCGCTAATGGCACGCGCCTCAATCCAGTAGCCTGCACTTGCCACTTGCTGCCGTAGCAATTTCAATTTTGATCGATTCCTCGGCAATGCTGCCAGTGCAAAGTAAGGAGAGAGCTCTTTCGCCTTTGGCCGGGCGCTGGGTTCGGAAGAATGAAATTCGTTTGGCATAGTAATCCGATCAACGATACCCACACCTCGAGAGAGGTTTAGGTTTAATGTCTATTCTGATTGTGTATGACAAACTTATCGTCTTTGAATGATCTACCTTGCACTCTCAATCCGATGATTTCTGCCTTAGTCCACTCCGTATAAGCTTGGATAGCCCGAGGCCTCCTCCGTCCGCAATGCTCTTCGCCAGGTGCTCCTGAGCAAATTCCATCATGCTCGCTCCGGTCTGGTCCTCGCCGCCCCAGGCACCGCCACTGGCATCTCCTTTCATCGATTGGAGGATCTGGCCGATGAGAAGTGCCTCAAACTGAGAGGCTACCTTTTCGATCTCAGCGTCGCTCGGTTCCCCTTTCCCACGGAGTGCAGGAAGAGAGGGTTCAACGGACAGCCGACTCAGTGCTTGAATTCCCACTAGATTACCTCCAACTCCGCGTCGATTGCTCCGGCCGCCTTCATTGCTTGGAGTACAGCGATCACCTCTCGAGGAGTGGAGCCGATTGCCTGTAGCCCGCGGACCAAATCCTCGACAGAAGCGC
>JANODS010000955.1:0-2917 GCA_031412835.1 Acidobacteriota bacterium
GAACTACCGCAACCACACGTCGACTTCACCTGAGGATTGTTGAACTTAAAGCCCGAACCTTCCAAGGAGTCCACGTAATCCACTTCAGCGCCGTCAAGATACAGTAGACTCGCCTGATCGACGAATACCTTCAACGGTCCGTATGCGTACGTCTTGTCCAACATGCTCGGCGTGTTCTCAAACGCCATTGAGTAGCTGAAGCCCGAACAGCCGCCGCCCACTACGGAAATCCGCAGTCCGGCCGGCTTCGGTTCCTGAGAATCCAGAATTTCCGCTACCTTACCAATCGCTCGCTCTGTTAAATTGATCATAGTTGTCTCACTCCCTGCCCAATCGGCGCGGTCCCTTACAGTTTAGCCCGTCTCGACCGCTAGATCTACCCCCATCTGATGCATCAACCCCCGCTCACGATGCAACCCACCTTTTCGAAACCAAAATCGATGGCGGTGCGTCGGAACTACCATGAGCGGCGTCTTAGATGTATTAAGCTTTCCGATTGCGGGTTCGGCCAACCGGACGAAAACTAAAGTGGACCATAGCACCTCTGACGAAGCCCTGCTCGTCCGCCGGGTTCAATCCGGCGACGAAATGGCCTTCCGCGATATCGTCGAACGATACCAGTCGAAGGTATACTCGATCATCTACGGCATCTTGCGCAATCGCAACGACGCCGAGGATATCGCCCAGCAGGTCTTCGCCAAAGTCTACTTCTCCATCCGGAACTTCGATTTCCGCAGCTCCCTGCTGACGTGGATTTACAAGATCACCGTCAATGAGTGCTACGACTATCTGCGCAAGAAGAAGGTTCGCAAACTCGTCTACGAGAGTGATTTCTCCGAAGACGACGCCATGCGGATGGAAAATTCCGAGGGCGCGACGGACCATAAATCTCCTATCGATCAACGCCTCGCCAACCGCGATCTCGTCGTCAAACTGCTTGCCAAAATCTCCGAAGAAGATCGTTCTCTCATTCTTCTGAAAGAAGTAGAGGGCCACTCCGTCGAAGAACTAGCGCAAATGACGGGAATGAACGAGAATACTATTAAAGTAAAACTGTTCCGGGCCCGGCAAAAGCTGCTCAAATCAGCCCAGCGCCTGCTGCGCATCCCTGCCCGGAGCGTGTAAGCTTGTTGTCGTCCCCCAGAAGCGAGAAAAATTTAGGAATAGGTCAGGGTATGCATCGTTCAGTCGAAGATCATATCGAAGAGTTTCTCGAAGGCCGCCTCTCCGGTGTGGCCCGCGAGTCTTTCGAAGCACACGTGGGCGTTTGTCGCCAATGTCACGACCTTGCCGTCCAAATGCAGTCGCACTCCGCCCTTCTGCAATGCCTCTCCGCACCCGCGGAACTGGAACCGCCTCCCGGGTTCTATGCCCGCGTGATGCGGCGAGTTGAAGCCGAAGCCCGTCCCTCGTTCTGGTCGCTGCTTCTCGATCCCATCTTCGGTCGCCGTCTCGTTTACGCCTCCGCGTCACTTGTCATCCTAATGGGCGTCTTCCTCCTCGCCACCGAACCTGCCCAACATGAACTCGCCAGTACCCCAGTCCATGCCCTTGCTCAACCCAGCGCCGAACAGCCTCGTCCAGAGCAACCCGCCTCACCTGAAAATGTCCAGCAAGGCCGCGACTCGCTTCTGGTCACCTTGGCCACTTTCGGCGAATAGGAGCTATCAATGACTCGCGGTGGTGAGCCCTGGAAGAATACGCAAATCCTCTTCACCTTAGGCCTAGTATTTCTTTGCGGTGCCATCGCCGGGGCGCTCGTTTATCGCGCCTCCTCCCAACCGGTGAAGGCCGTCTCCTGGAACGATACCGCGAAAGAGGTCACCCTCAATCGTCTCCAGAAAGAGCTCCAACTCTCTCCCGATCAAACCGCCGAAATCGAAACCGTCCTCGACGATTTCACGATGTACTACCAAATGCTCCAAGCCCAAATGGACGAAGTCCGCGCCACCGGCAAGTCCCGCATGGAACAGCTTCTCACCGAAGAGCAGCGCAAAAAGTTCGGCCGCATCATGCACGATTTTCGCGATAAGCAGATCCGCTAGCCTGCACCAGCGTCAAGGCCGCCATCGCCGCCGTCTCCGCCCGCAGCACCAGCGAACCTAACGACGTCGCCACCCACCCGGCCCCTTCAATCAACGCCGCTTCCCGCTCCGCCCAGCCGCCTTCCGGCCCCAGCAGCAGCGTCACCGCCCCCGGTCTCTCCCGGGCCATCAACTCCAACAGCGGCCCTCCCCCCGGCCTCTCATCCAGCCAAACCTTCAGCCCCTCCACCCCGCCCAGCACCTTTCCCATCGGTGCCAACTCCCTAACCTCCGGCACCCGCATCCGCCGACACTGCTGGCTCGCCTCCATCGCAATCCTTCGCCACCGCTCCGCCCGCTTCGGCGCCGCCCGCTCCAACCCATGCTCGCTCCGCTCCGTCACTAGCGGCTGAATCGCCCCCACTCCCAACTCCGTCGCCTTCTCAATCATCCATTCAAAATGGTCAAACTTGAACAGACTCACGCACAACGTCACCGGAAACGGCGTCGGCCGCGGCTCCAACTTCTCGATCACCCGAAACGTAACCAGCTCCTTTCGAGCCATCTCAATCTCAGCTAGGTATAACTGCTCGTTGTCGGAGATCTCAAAAACCTGGCCCTTTTCCACGCGTAACACCCGCGTCAAGTGCTGCGCCATCTCGCCGTGCAATTCGGCTATATCGCGTTTTACCGCCGGTACAAAGAAAAGTCGTCGCGCCATGGGAGAATAGGGTTCTTACTATGATTGCGCACCTGCGCGGCACGCTTCTCGAAAAGCATCCGCACCAAGCCATCGTCGAATGTCAGGGCGTCGGCTACGACGTTGCCATTCCCGTCTCCACCTTCACCCGCCTCCCCGACACCGGCCTCGAAGTCCGCCTCCGCATCCATAC
>JANODS010000956.1:0-4074 GCA_031412835.1 Acidobacteriota bacterium
ACTTGCCGTCACCGATCCGAGCCTTCCGCCAACCGAACGATTCCGCGCGCCAGCCCGCGGTGAGCTCGGCAATCTGGGCACCAACAGCTTTCGAGGCCCTGGCTTCTTAAACCACGACCTTTCCGTCTATCGCAATTTCAAATGGGAACGCGTGAATACCCAGTTGCGTTTTGAATCCTACAACACCCTCAACCACACGCAATTCTCCGGCCTATCGACGGGCACGCGGTTCAACACGGTCGGCTCCACCGAACAGATTGACCCTTTGTTCCTGGAGCCTACCTCGGCTCGCAATCAGCGACGGATTCAAATTGCGATCCGCGTGACATTCTAGGAGTATGGTCACCCGTCGTTTTGCCTGCCTCATGATCAGTGCCGCCGCCGCCGTCGGTCAATACCAACCGCCTCAAACCCCGGTCACCTTCGATGGCACCGTCAAAGCCTACGACAAGAAGTTCATCATCGTTGAGACGGTGCCCGACCAGACCGTGAAGCTCGACATTGACAAAAAGACCCGCCTCGTCGACGCCAAAGGCAAGCCGCTCACGAAGCCCCCCGAAGTCGGAAGCGCGGTGGCTGTCGACGGAATGAAACGCCTCAACGGATTCCTCGTCGCCCTGCAAATTAAGGTGCTGTAGTCGTGATATAAGTTCGTGCATGCTGCGCCGCGATCTGCTCCGTGCCTTCTGGGCCGCCCCCGTCCTCTCCCCGCTTGCGAAGGGGCTTCCGCCGCTGACCATAAAGGAAGTGAAGGTCATCTCGACCAGCGGCGGCCGCAACTATCGCTGGGTCTTCGTAAAGATCATCACGAGCGAACCAGGCCTGTATGGCATCGGCTCCGCCGGCAATCATTTCCAGCCCTATGCCGTCATCGCCGCGATTGAAAAGCATCTCGCGCCGTTCCTGATCGGCAAGAACCCGGAGCAGATCGAAGACCTCTGGCAGAGCGGACACCTCCGCACCTACTGGCGCAACGGCCCCGTGAATAACAACGTACTCAGCGGCATGGACATGGCCCTGTGGGATATCAAGGGCAAGCGCGCCGGCATGCCCGTCTATGACCTACTCGGCGGCAAGGTCCGCGACGCCGTTCCCTGCTACGACCACTGCGGCGGCAACACAAAAGAGGCGGTCGTTGACTCCGTGCAGAAGTCGATGGCGAAGGGCTTCCGCCACATTCGCGTCCAACTGGGTGCATACGGTGGAGGCGGCTTCATCCCCGCCGGCCAAGGCTCCCGGCCAGAAGGCGGCCGCGGCGGCTCCGCCTTTGATGAGGAAGTCTACGTCGAAACCATCCCCGCTCTCTTCGAGTACGTGCGCTCCAAAGTCGGCTTCGGCCCCAAGCTTTGTCACGATGTCCACTCCCACCTCAGCGGAATCAACGCCGTCGATTTTTGTCGTCGGATGCAGCCGTACCAGATGTTTTTCGTCGAAGACGTTCTCGCCCCCGAGCAACTCGCCTGGTACAAACAGATCCGCCAGACCAGCACCACCGCCCAAGCCGTCGGCGAACTCTTCACCCACCCGTTCGAATATCTGCCCCTCATCAACGAGCGCCTCATCGATTTCGTCCGCTGTCGGGTCTCTTCGATCGGCGGCATCACTCCCGCCAAGAAGTTGGCCACCATCTGTGAGCCGATGGGGGTCCGCACCGCCTTTCAGGAAGGCGGCGAAAACGATCCCGTCAACCAACTCGCGGCCTACCACATCGATATCTCCCATCCCGCCTTCGGCATTCAGGAAGAAAACAACTTCCCCGAATTCGTCCGGGAGCTGCTCCCCGGCACCGCCGAGATTCGCGGCGGCTACCTCTATGGCAACGGCAAGCCCGGCCTGGGCATCGACATCAACGAAGCCTTGGCTGCCAAACACCCGCTCCAGGCCGCTCCCCTCGGCGGCCACTATCCCCTCGACCGAACCCTCGACGGCGCGGTCGTAAAGCCATAAACGACTACTTCTGCGGCACCAAGCCCTCGTCCGGCCCCAGGCCCTTGCTCAGCCAACCCGGGTACCAACGGAACACGTTCCCCGTCAGGCTCCCAATGAAAACGACGTTGTCTGGAGTCACGCAGATCCAATGCCCCGGCGACTCCATCGCCCCGAGGATCTTGCCCGTCTTGCGGTCAATCCGCATGATCCGTCCGGCGAGCGTGTCGTAAGTCAGGTTCTCGATATTGTTCCGGTGCGTCACCACCCACACCTCGTCCTTCGGCGTGATGAAGATCCCCTGAGTCGCCCCCAGGTGTTTCCACATCCGTCGAAACTTTCCATCGGCGGAGAAGATCTGGATCCGGTTGTTTTCGCGGTCGCTGACGTACACCTCCCCCTCACTATCCACGGCCAAATTGTGGACCGTGTTGAACTGCCCCGGCCCCTTGCCCGGCGTCCCCCAAGTCAGTTCGTACTTGCCCTCGTAACTGAAGCGAACCACCCGCGCATTGCCATAACCATCGCTGACGTAAACGTGTCGGCCGTCGGGAGAGAACGCAACATCGGTCGGTCGGTTAAACGTCTCCGGAGTCGTCGCCGCCTTGCCCTTGATGCCCAGGGTAAGCTCAAGCTTGCCATCGGGCGAAAAGCGCATCACCTGATGATCCCCGTTGTCGGTCACCCAGATCTTTCCCTGCGGATCCACCCGGAGTCCGTGAGGGTTGCCGAATAGGCCCTTTCCCCAGGACCGCAGATACTTGCCCTTGGCATCGAAGACCACAATTGGGTCCGCCTTCTTCCCGCGCTGATAGACGTAGACATCGCCCTGCTTGTCCACCGCCACGGCGGAGACACGGCCGAACTTCCACCCGTCCGGCATCGTATCCGGCTCCTCGCCGAAGCGGATCCCGACCCGGTACTGCAGCAGCCCGCCTTCGTGGGGATACCATCCGGGAAGCTCCTGCGCCGACGCGGGCGACAGGGTTCCAACGAGAAAGAGCAGTAGCGGTTTCATCCGCGATATCATACGCCCCTGCGCGATTCCAAGCAACCGGCAGGCTCGCGTCGGTCATGCCCCGACGCTGCCCGCGAACTGAACCGCTTCCGCCGCTTCCATCTATGGCACCGACGCGACCCACTCTCTCGCCAGTCGATTCGACATCGCCTCGACTACCTGCATCGTTCTTGCCGTCCGTTCGCTGCCAACAGTTGATGAACCGGCAACTCACAAGGGAAAAGCCCTGAGTGCCGTTGTCCTGTGTATAAGCAAGCGTTTCGTGCTACTCGCCGCTCGCCTAGGTGAAAGACGGACGAACGGATAGCGGAACCAATCTTTGCAACAGATAGAAGGGTCTCAGCCCAGCCTGCGGTTCCTTGATGGTGCCAGGGCACAAGGCGTAATGTTCGAAGCATCCGTCTCAATGTCTTCTTGGGAAGTGGGGATTCTCGATGTGTTCATTCGCCCGACCTTGCCGTATTTTCTATAGTAGCGGGGGAGTGAGGATCTGCGGAGCATGGGCAACAACAGACCCGATCATGTTCATTACCGTTCCAAAGAGCTCGCCTCCCCGCCTCGTATCAAAAATCCCGCTGGTAATTAGGTTGGTTATTACCCCAGTGCAAACATTGCCCCAATCAAAGCGGCCGAGCCGTGAGACAGATTCGCGGAGATAGCCCAACTTTTCAGTGACGAACTCACGATGGACTTCGCTCTCGCTAGCCTGTGCCAACAGTAGGGCTTCAACTTGTGCGATCTGCTCGATGATTCGCTTCTTGGTTTCGTCGCTGAATGGTGAGTTTTGTGATTGATCCCCCCCTAAATTGGTACTGCCCGCGTTCCGAAGTTCAGTCCAAAGATCGGGAGCATCGTGTTCGCGCTTCACGCGGTCGGCCCAAACTCCTACAGAATGAAGCCGACCTGGCATCCCCTCTTCCCCGTGCCCGCGCGACTCAACCTTTCCTTGCGCACCCGGCGACCATTTGTCGGTAGATCCGCCAAAAGTATAGTAGGAGGCCGTAGGAACATGAAACAGAGATGACGCCGTATAACGAAGAGTCTCAAGGCGATTGGTTTCATGAGAGGTAACGGTCCTCCACTCAAACTCGGTGGCGTCAAGGTTACGGGTTTGAAAAACCCTGTATACC